>JBDUBS010000390.1:0-6805 GCA_040003875.1 Acidimicrobiia bacterium
GAACGTGCTCCTCGTGTCGGAAGTGGTGGCGTTGTCGACGGGCCAGCCGCTCCGCGAGCTGATCCTCGTCGGTGGTCGCGAGTACCTCGTGTACTACCCGTTCGCGTTGCTCGGGGTGTTCCTCGGCCTGCTGTACCTGGACTACGACGTGGTGTTGGTGCCGCTGTTCCTGGTGCCGATCATGGTGGCGCGCCAGGCCTTCTCCTCCTACCTCGCGCTCAAGCGTTCGCACGAGGCGACCGTCCGCATCCTCGTCGGCGCGCTCGAGGCCAAGGACCCGTACACCGCCGGTCACGCAGAGCGGGTTGCCGAGTACGCGCAGTACATCGGCCTCGAACTCGGGATCCCCGCCAGCCGGCTCGAACGACTCCGGCTCGCGGCGCTCATGCACGACGTCGGCAAGCTGGTCGTCCCGAACCATCTGCTCAACAAACCGGGCAAGCTCACCGCGGAGGAGTTCGACATCGTCCGCAAACACGAAGACGTGTCGGTCGAGATACTCACCCGGATCGATTTCCTCGCCCCGGTGGCACCGAGCGCGACGAGCGAGGCCGCGCAGTTCTCGCCGATCGCCGACGATCGTGGACAACCGGTGGAACCGCACATCGTCGCCGTCGCCGACGCCTACGACGCGATGACCTCGACTCGGTCGTACCGGCGAGCGCTGAGTCAGGACATTGCGTTCGCCGAACTCCGGAAGAACTCGGGCCGTCAGTTCCACCCACGCGTCGTCGACGCGCTCATCTCGTCGTTGCGGCGCCGGGGCGCGGTCCACGGCGCGGGTCACGAGCTGTACGTCCACCACGTGAGCGCACCGCGCGGCCAGACCGGTTCGGCCGGCCTCGGCGACCTCCTCGGCGCGGACAACGAGAACGAACCGACGGTGCGGTCGTGAAGGCGGTAATTCTGATCGTGGCCCTGGGCGGGATCGGCGCGGCGGTGACCGAAGCGGCGAACCCCGGTACCGGTGCGACCGCGTTGGTCTTGATGGCGGGTGCCGTCGCGCTCGGCGAACTCGTCGTCATGCGCCCGCCGCACCGCGAACCGCTCCCGCTCGCGTACGCGTTCATGCTCGTACTCATGCGGGCGGCATCGCCGACGGCGGCGCTCGTCGCGATCCTTGCGGCCGAGTTGCTGGTGGTGCCGTTGCGGTCCGGTCCGTGGTCGGGTCGCGCGATCCGCAGCGGGGAGCACGCGCTGAGCGGCATCGCCGCCCTCGTCGTGTATCACGCGGCCTTGCAGGTCCACATGTTCTCGCCGACGCCGCGTGTCCTCACCGCGCTGGCGCTCGCCGGGGTCACCACGATCTTCGTCCACGAATCGTTAGCGTTCGCCCGGGTCCGGCGGATCCCGCCGCTCGGCGGCGCCGATCTCGCGCTGGTCGCGTCCGGAATGCTCATGGCGATCGGGTTCCGTGGGGTCGCAGCCCACCAGAGCGTGGGCCTGTGGAGCGTGGTCCTGTTCTCGATCCCGCTCTCCGCGGCCTGGTATTCGTTCGAGCGGTTGGCGGTCATCAGCCGCACCTCGGAACAGACGATCGAAGCGCTGTCGGTCGTGCCGGAGTTGGCGGGGCTCGCCACGCCCGGGCACGCGGCGCGCGTCGCCGCGCTGTCGGTCTCGGTTGGGGAGTCGCTCGGAATGCGCCGACGCGACCTCGAGGACCTGCGCGCCGCGGCGTTGCTGCATCACCTCGGGCATCTCTGTCTCGATGCCGAAGAGGTGCGCGATCGACCCGCCGAGCCGTTCGAAGTCGCCGAGAAGGGTGCGGAGATCTTGCGGCAGACCGATCTCGCCAACGCCGGTGACCTGCTCGCCACCGACGACGCACACGTCGGCGCGCAGATCCTGCGGGTCGTGAGCGCGTACGACGATCTCGTCGAGGCCGACCGGCCGATGGGCGACGCGATCGATGCGCTGTATTCCGGGCCCGGGTTCGTCTACGACCCGCGTGTCCTCGAGGCCCTCGAACGCGTCCTCACGGCTCCGTCCTCCACGGCCTCTCTGGTCGCGACCGGCTGATCGCCGCGTAGGTCGACTTCGGCCTCGTCGTGCTGCGTGGCTTCGAGCGCCGGGAGGTCGACGAAGTGCTTCCTCCCACCGCGGCGGCGCGGCCGTCGGCTGTTCGCGTACGCGAACTCCACGAACCCGGCGAAGAGCAACAGGTCGCCGATCGAGAGCGCGGCGTAAAGGGGTGACCCGAACGCCATTCGGTCCGACAGAATCGGCAACACGTCGGTCGAACGCTCGGGCCGGTGCTTGATCGTGGTCTCCCGCGGGATCCCGTCCACCACGCGGTAAGGCATCCCGAGGTTGAGCGCGATGACGCCCGCATTGAGTGCGATCCCGACGCCGATCAGAATGAAGCCCCGAGTACCGACGTTGGACGCGACGAACGCGAGCACGGCGACGTAGGAGAGCAGGAGCAGCGCGACGCCGACGTCTTCGAGGCGCGCCTTGGGGATGTCGACAACCGACAGCCCGACTTGGAGGACCAGCCCGACGGCGAGCAACCACGGCCGGGAGAACGCGACGTCGGCGAGCCTGCGGAAGCTGCCGTCGGTGATCGGGATCACCGCGACCGCGAGGGCGATCGCGATCACGTAGGCGAGCATGGGTGGCACGGTACTCAACGCCGTAGGCTGCGCCGCCGATGGCTGACTCCGAGGTGCTCTATACGGTCGACGGCGCAATCGCGCACGTCACGATCAACCGTCCCGAACGGCGGAACTCCATGTCGTACGGCGTCATGCAGGGATTGCGCGACGCGGTCGCGTCGGCCAAGGCGGACGATGCAGTTCGGGTGCTCGTCCTCACCGGCGCGGGGGAGAAGGCTTTCTGCGCCGGCGCCGACCTCGGCGGGATCGCCGACAATGCGGGTGCGGCGGCCGCCCACGACGGGCGAGGCCTGCTCGCGGATTTGTTCCGCGAACTCTGGGCGCTCGGCAAGCCGACCATCGCCCGTGTGCGCGGCTTCGCGCTCGCCGGTGGGTTCGGGCTCGCGCTCGCATGTGACGTGGTCATCGCATCCGACGACGCGCAGTTCGGTACGCCCGAGGTGAACGTCGGATTGTGGCCGTACATGATCACCGTGCCGATGCTCCGCTCGATGCCGCCGAAGACGGTGCTCGAACTGCAGATGTCGGGTCGACGGGTCGGGGCCGAGGAAGCGCAACGCATCGGGTTCGTGAGCCGGGTCGTCCCGGTCACCGAACTCGACGCCGCCGTCGACGAAGTGGCGGCAGGCTTCGCGTCGAAGTCCCCGCTGGTGTTGCGGTGGGGACGCGACGCGTTCTATCGGGTGGCCGAGATGGATGCCGACGCCGCGCTCGACTACCTCCAGGGCATGCTCACGATCCACACGCAGTCCGAGGATGCGGCCGAAGGCGTGGCCGCGTTCGCGGAGAAGCGGACCCCGCAGTGGAAGGGTCGCTAGAGCCCAACTTGCGTCGCAAACACGCGATAGTCGCGGGTTTGCGACGCATTGTGGGTCAGGCGCGGGGTTCGAGCACCGTGACCGGACGACACGCGGTCGGGACCACCTAGCCTCGCCCCGCGCCTGCGACCGCAGGCCAGAGGGGACATCTTGTGAGCGAGCCGAAGACGACGGGTGGCGGCGACGTCCACGAGTGGGGACCGTTGGTCGACGACCTCGCCGCGCGACGCGAGCGCGCACTCGGGATGGGTGGCGAGCAGTTCGTCACACGCCAGCAGTCGCTCGGCAAGCTCACTGTCCGGGACCGGCTCGGGCTGCTCGTCGACCCCGGAACCTGGGTCGAGTACGGGATGCTCGCCGACCACATGGACCCCGGACTGGGGGACCGCTTCCTGGCGGCCGACGGCGCGGTGACGGGCGTCGGCGAGATCGACGGCCGACCGGTCGCGATCGCGGCGTACGACTTCAGCGTGATGGCCGGCTCGATGGGAGCGGTCGGCGAGAGCAAGATCCGACGCATGCGGCACCACGCCATCGCGCAGCGCATGCCGATGGTCTGGCTGCTCGACTCCGCCGGCGCCCGGATCCAGAGCACGAGCGGTTCCACCTTCGCCGGTGCCGGCGACCTCTTCCGCGAGCAGGTCGCGATGAGCGGAGTGGTCCCGATGGTGGCCGCCATGATGGGGCACTGCGCCGCCGGTACGGCCTACATCCCAGCGCTGGCCGACTTCGTGCCGATGGTGAAGGGCACGTCGTCGATGGCGCTCGGAGGCCGCCATCTGGTGAAGGCGGCAGTAGGGGAAGACGTCACCGAAGAGGAGATGGGTGGCTCCGGCGTCCACACCAAGATCAGTGGTGTGGCTGACCTCGAGGTCGCCGACGACGCGGAGTGTCTCCGGATCGTGCGTGAGTACCTCTCGTTCTTCCCGCAGCACAACCAGGAGCGCCCACCGACGCGCGAAGTCGCGGATCCCGTCGACCGCCGGTGCGAAGAGATCTACGACATCGTGCCGACCGCGCCTCGGCGTGCGTACGACGTCCGCAAGGTGATCACCGCGATCGTCGACGACGGTGACTTCTTCCCGATGAAGCCCAACTGGGCGAAGAACATCGTGACCGGGCTCGCACGCGTCGGCGGCGAGCCGATCGGGATCGTCGCCAACCAGCCGATGGTGCTCGGTGGCGCGCTCGACGTGAATGCGGCCGACAAGGCGGCGCGTTTCGTGTGGTTGTGTGACGCGTTCGGGATCCCGCTCGTGTTCCTTCACGACGTCCCCGGGTTCATCGTCGGCTCGGCGGTCGAGAAGCAGGGGATCATCCGCCACGGCGCCAAGATGCTGTTCGCGGTGAGCGAGGCCACGGTGCCCAAGATCAGCGTGATCCTGCGCAAGAGCTACGGCGCCGGGTACTTCGTGATGAACGGACTCGCGTACGAAGCCGATTACATCGTGTCGTGGCCTACGGCCGAGATCGCGGTGATGGGTCCGGACGGCGCGGTGAACATCATCCATCGCAAGACCATCGAGGCAGTACCCGAAGAGGAACGCGCCGCGAAGCGACTCGAACTGGCCGAGGAGATCCGCGCCAACATCGATCCGTACATCGCGGCCGGGCACGCGCAACTCGACGACGTGATCGACCCGGCGGAAACCCGTCTCGCGATCTGGCGTGGGTTGCACGTGTCACGCGACAAGCAGGTCACCCGCCCGTGGCGTAAGCACGGCGTCCTTCCCGTCTGACCCGTGCAGACCGCTCGGTCAGACGGCGGTGGCGCTCACAATCCATGCGGCCGAGTCCATGTGGACGCCGATGCCGTCGTGGCGGGCGGTGAAGAGATCGGTGACCGCACCGATGGCCGCGGCGCGTGCCTCGGGCGGTGCGGGATCGAGCAACGAGCGGGCGATCCCCGTCGACGCGAAGAACTCGACCGCGTCGGCCACCGTGCCCGGGCCGCCCGGCGAAAGTGAGGTGGCGCAGTCGGCGAGTTCGACGGATGCGAAACCGCATTGGGTGAGCAGTCCCACGACCGCGTCTGGATCGGCGAGCGCGAACATCCCCGGACCGGCGGGTGGCGCCGCCGGTGCGGGCGGCAGGAACGGCGCCGCCGCCACCATCGGTTCGAGGAGCCACTGCTGCTTGCCGAGTTCCTGCCAACAGGCGAACACGGTTCGCCCACCCACGCGGAGGTTCGACCGAAGGTTGGTGAACGCCTGCACCGGGTCGTCGAAGAACATCACACCGAACCGGCTCACCATGAAGTCGAATCGCCCCCGCTCGGCCGAGCCGGACGGTCGGTCCGGCCAGATCTGCGCGTCGCCTTCCACGAACTCGACGTTCGTGAGTTCGGTGCCGCCGAGTCGGTCCCGGGCGACGGACAGGAGTGGTGCGGAGATGTCGAGTCCCGTGACGCGCGTGGCCGAGCGGGCGGCCGCGAGCGAGAGCGCCCCGCGCCCGCCGCCGATGTCGAGCACCGCGTCGCCGTCGATCTGCGCGGTTTCCAGAATGGCCTCGAGGAACGGTGCCAGCTGCGCGTCGTACCGGTCCGCGTTGGAGAACCAGTGGTCGGACTCGGAGCCGTTCCAACGTTCGATCTGCGCTTCGTTCACGGAGTGTCCTTCTCGGGGTTGAGCACGGCGCCGATACGGACGCGGTCGACGAGCTGGGCGAGCCGCGCGTCGGACGCCGCGGCGCGAGTGATTGCGATGCCGAGCTCGTCGATGATCAGTGAGCTCGCGGACTGTGCGATGCGAAGCCGGGAACGCCGGGCGAGCCCGATGCTTCCGCCGGGGTCATCAGTTGACCAGACGTACGCGACGAACAGGTCGGTAAAGGCGCGCGCTTGGTCACGAGCCCCCTTTCGGGCAGCTCGCACTGCGTCGAGTGCGGCGTCCAGCGGGGCGCCACGGGAAACGGCGTCGCCGACCAGATCGACGAGCGCGACCGATCGTGCGATGTAGCCGTCGGCAACCTCGACGAACAGTCCAGCACGTACCCCACGACGGCGTGCGTTCGGGTCGTCCATGCCGGCGATTCGGGACGCGAGGGCGTCGGCAGTGAAATGGGTCGGTGTCTCGTCGAACGCGGTGTCGCCCAGTGCGCCTCCGTGCACCAAGGTCTGGAGGCTGGTGCCCTCTTCCCACGCGGACAGGAGATCGCGAATGCCAGCCAACGAGTATCCCCGAGCTTGGAGCCGGGCAATGAGGGCGAGGCGGCTGCGGTGCTCGACGTCGTAGAGGCCACGCCGTCCGTCGCGTTTTGGCGGCATGAGGACACCGACCGTCTGGTATTCGCGAATCGTCCGGGACGGGAGCTCGGCGACGCGAGCGAGCTCATCGATCGTCCACGGCGGCTGGACATTGACGGTATTTACCG
>JBDUBS010000356.1:0-2047 GCA_040003875.1 Acidimicrobiia bacterium
GGGTCGTATCGAGGGACGCGTCGGTTTCATCACGGGCGGGGCGTCGGGAATCGGGCTCGCGTGCGCCCGCCGGTTCGTCGCCGAGGGCGCGAAGGTGGTCCTCGCTGATCGCAACCCCGATGCGCTGGCCGTCGCCGCGGCCGAACTGGGGGACGGGGTGGTCACCGAGCAGATCGACGTGACGGTGGAAGCCGACGTCGAGCGGGCGGTGGCGCGGGCGACGAGCGAGTTCGGTGCCCTCGACCTCGCCGTGAACGCGGCCGGATTCGGGACCTTCGGGTTCGTGACCGACCACCCCGTCGACGAGTGGCGCTCGGTGATCGACACCGATCTCACCGGCGTGATGCTCTCCGTCAAGCACGAGGGCCAGGTGATGCGGTCGGCCGGTTCGGGCGTGATCGTCAACATTGCGTCGATCAATGCGCGAGTCCCCGCCGAAGGCATGAGCGCGTACTGCTGCGCCAAGGCGGGGGTCGAGATGCTCACTCGGTGCGCAGCGATGGAACTCGGTCCGAGCGGTGTGCGCGTGGCCGGCATCGGCCCGGGGTTCGTCGACACCCCGCTCACCGCCTTCACCCAGATCGTGCCGGCGATTCGCGAGGCATACGTCGCGTCGACGCCACTCGGCCGCGCCGGTCAGCCGGAAGACATCGCGGACGCCGCCCTCTTCCTCGTCAGCGACGAGGGACGCTGGGTGAGCGGCGACACGCTCTTCGTGGACGGTGCATCAATGAACAAGGCGTACCCCGCGCTCCACACGTTCACGGGTGGCTGAGCCGCCTCAGCGCGCAAGGAAATCGAGGATCAGCCGATTGACCTGCTCCGGCTGGTCGCGATGCAGGAAGTGGCCGGCGTCCGCAATGAGGTGCAGCTCGAGTCCGGCGGGAAAGTTCGGCCGTAGTAGTTCCTCATTGGCCGACTCGACGCCCATGCACCCACAGTCGATGCCGTGCAGGTACAGCGTCGGCACGTCGATCGGTCCCGCGCCGGCGTTCGAGATCTCGGCCAGCGCCGGATCCCCCGGGAGCGTGCCGAGCATGAACCGGTAGTAGTTGATCGCCGCTTCGGTGCTGCCCGGCGACCCGAGGGTGTCTTTCAACCCGCGCATGTACTCGGCGCTCGGCGGATGGCCCGGCGACCAGTAACTCCAGAGGTAGTCGATGAACTCGAAGTCGTTCGCCGGCACGACCATCTCGGCCAGCGGCGTCTGGAAGAGGAACACGTAGAACGAGCGCTGGAGCTGTGCCGGCGTGAGGAACGCCGGCATGAGGCTGCTCGAGTGCGGGACCGCGAGGGCCACGAACTTCGAGAACCGCTCGGGTCGGTGGCCCACCGCGACGTACGACGAGATCGCGCCCCAGTCGTGACCGATGAGCACCGCGTCGCCGTCGCCGGCGAGCGCGTCGGCGATGCCCAGGATGTCGAGCGCGACCGAGGCGGTCTGGTAGTTGCCGTCGGGTGCGAGCCCCGACGGTGCGTACCCGCGCAACCACGGCGCGACGACGTGATAGCCGGCCGCGGCCAGTTCGGGCATCAACCGGTCCCACGTGGGCGCGTGGTCGGGGAAGCCGTGCATGCACAGCGCGAGCGGACCGTCGGCAGGCCCCGCCTCGAGGTACGCGAAGTCGATGTCTCGGACCGTAATGTGCTGGATCTCACTCATGAACTCACCCTATGGGAACGCGTTGTGTGGACCGCTGGCACGGATCCCACACCCGAGCGGAGCTTGCGGAGCGAGTCGCGAGGCAGCGAGCCGCATGCAAGGCACGACAATCAGGAGAGCGAGCGAACGAGCAGCATGGATGTGGTGATTCGCACCGAGCAGTTGACCAAGGTGTATCCGGGCGATATCCGTGCAGTCGACCATCTCGATCTCGAGGTCGAGGCGGGGGAGATCTTCGGACTGCTGGGTCCGAACGGCGCAGGCAAGACGACGACGGCCGGCATGCTCACCACGCGGGTGATCCCGACGGGCGGGAACGCGTACGTCGACGGGGTCGATGTCGTGGCGCACCCGACCCGGGCGAAGCAGGTCATCGGGGTCGTG
>JBDUBS010000048.1:0-2045 GCA_040003875.1 Acidimicrobiia bacterium
TCTCGTGCTCACCCTCGAAGACCCGCAGCGCGGCCTCGTCCTTGAGGTAGGTGCGTTCCTTGCCGACGTCAGCGCGGAACAGCGGCGGCTGCGCGACGTAGACGTGGCCACGACGGACCAGTTCGCCCATCTGCCGATAGAGGAACGTGAGGAGCAACGTCCGGATGTGCGACCCGTCGACATCGGCGTCGCTCATGAGGATGATCTTGTGGTACCGGAGCTTCGAGACGTCGAACTCCTCGGCGATGCTGCACCCGGCCGCGGTGATGAGGGTCTGGACCTCTTCGTTCTTCAACATCTTGTCCATGCGGGCCCGCTCGACGTTCAGGATCTTCCCCCGGATCGGCAGGATCGCCTGGTACTCCGGGTTGCGCGCCCGCTTCGCCGAACCGCCGGCGCTGTCGCCCTCGACGATGAACAGTTCGCAATCGGCCGGGTTCTTCGACGAGCAGTCGGCGAGCTTGCCCGGCATCGCCGACGACTCGAGCAGCGACTTCCGACGGGTCAGGTCGCGCGCCTGACGCGCGGCCTGTCGGGCACGCGCCGCCGTGGTCGCCTTGGCCATGATCTGCTTCGCTTCGGCGGGGTGCTCCTCGAGCCATTCGCCGAGCTTCTCGTTCGTTGCTTTCTCGACCATCGAGCGCATCGGCGTGTTGCCGAGTTTCGTCTTGGTCTGGCCTTCGAACTGCGGGTTGCGCAACTTCACCGAGATGATCGCGGTGAGACCTTCACGGATGTCCTCACCGAGGAGGTTGTCTTCTTTCTCCTTCAAGATGTTCTTGCCCCGGCCGTACTTGTTCACCGCGTTGGTCAAGGCCTTCTTGAAGCCCTCTTCGTGCATGCCGCCTTCGGTGGTCGCGATGTTGTTGGCGAACGAATGGATCCCCTCGTGGTACCCGGTGTTCCATTGCATCGCGATGTCGACTTCGGAGTCGTCGTTGGCCTCTTCGAACGCGACCACGCGTTTGAAGATCGGCTCCTTCGCCGCGTTGAGGTGCTTCACGAAATCGGTGATGCCACCCGCATACCGGAACGTCTGCTCCGTCACCGGGTCGATGCGCTCGTCACGGAATCGGATCTCGAGACCCTTGTTGAGGAATGCCATCTCGCGGAGTCGTTCGAGCAGCGTCTGGGCGCGGAACTCCGTGGTCTCCTCGAAGATGGTGGCGTCGGGCCAGAACGTGACGGTGGTGCCCGTCTTCTTCGACGGGCCCTTCTTCTCCAGCTTCCCGGTGGGCTTGCCGCCCTTCTCGAACGACATCTCCCAGCGGCTGCCGTCGCGATGGATCTCGAGGTCGAGCCGCGACGACAGCGCATTCACGACCGAGACGCCCACGCCATGGAGACCGCCGGAGATCTTGTACCCCTCACCACCGAACTTCCCACCGGCGTGCAGCACGGTCAGGACGACCTCGGCCGCCGACTTGTTCTTGTACTCCGAGTGGTTGTCGACCGGGATCCCACGGCCGTTGTCCGTGACCCGACAGGAACCGTCGGCAAAGAGGGTGACGTCGATCCGGTCGGCGTGGCCGGCCATGGCCTCGTCGACCGAGTTGTCCACCACCTCGTAGACCAAATGGTGCAGACCGGAGATTCCGGTCGAACCGATGTACATACCGGGTCGTTCCCGGACGGGCTCGAGGCCCTTCAGCACCGTGATGTCTTTCGCCCCGTAGGCCACGCGCGTCGCACCTCTCGTCGTTCGACATGTCGGTCCTCGGGCGGGATTGCACGGCCATCCAACAGCGGCTGACGAGCCTGCTCCCGGTGGTCGAGGGCCACCCTCGGACGAGCCCCGAAATCCGCTCGGCGAACCCTGCCTGACGGAGGCAGAAAAGTGTTGGTGCGCAAGGCTTTTCGGGGTTCAGACAGTGTACCAGAACCCTGCGACAATTCGGGGGTTTGGCGCCGGTTTTCGGGCTGGTTTTCGGGCTGGTTTTCGGGCTGGTTTTCGCGAGAGGGTTCCCCCCGGTTTCTGAGGGTCCCACGCCAGCGGTTCGCGCCGCTCCCGGGGCGTCGTCAGGCATCCTCGTCGGAGGCCCGAT
>JBDUBS010000527.1:0-6782 GCA_040003875.1 Acidimicrobiia bacterium
CAGGCCGATGGCACGTCGGCGAGGGCTGGCTCCAGATCGGCGCGCACGCGCGCGAGGTCGGCGGCATCGGCGACGAGGCGGGCGAGGCCCTCGGTGTCGACGAGGCCGACCCCGCCCTGGTCGCGGATCGTCGCGACGAGCCGGGCGAGTGCGTCCGGGGTGTTGGGCGCCGCATCGACGATGCGGAACTTGCGGGCCAGCGCCAGGCGCAGCCCGGTGGACGACGCGACGTTGCGGAGCACCCGATGGATCGGCTGGACCCAGAGATGCTCTTCGGCCAACTCGACCACCAGACACATGACCGCTTCGTCACCGGCTTCGGTGATGCCGGCCGCGCGGCGTTCCTCGCGGTACGCGATCGCGGTCTCGAACCGGTGGTGGCCGTCGGCGAGGACCACCGGTTCGTCGGCGACGATGATCCGGATGAGATCGATCTCCTCCGGATCGGTGATCGATCCGAGTTCGTGGCGGACGCCGTCGTCGTCGACGGTCGACGCGAGCGGGATCGCACGCGCGGCGACGGCGGCGAGGCCGGTCACCGGGGTGAGTCCCCAGATGGGGTCGAGGTTGACCCGCGTCGCGCGGAGCAGTGCGAGCCGGTCGCTCTTCGCCTTGGGCAGCGTTCGTTCGTGGGGGAGCACGTCGCCCTCACCCGACGCACGCGGCATCACGAGACCGCCGAGCACGCCGACGCTCTGACGCGCGACGCCGCGGTCGTCGGTGAAGGTCATGCGGTACGAGTAGAAGGTCGGCCGTTCGTCGCGCGCGAGCACGCCCTCGCGCTCCCAGTCACGCAACATCTCGGCCGCGTGCTCGTAACCGTCGCCGTCACCGGGGAGGATCAGCCGCACCGAGTTGTGATGGGAGCGGGCTGCGAGTGCGTCGCGTTCCGCGGGATCGATCACGTCGTAGGGTGGCGCGGTCACCGCATCGAGGTCGTCGGTGCGGTAACGGATGCCGCGGAACGGGCGGAACTCGGGCACGGGCGTGGGCCTCCGGGGGTCGGTCGGGGGATTGTGGCACGCAGTTCCGGGCTGACCGAGTACCGGACCGGTTCGGATCGGAGGAGACCCGCGGATGTCAAACCAGGCCGATGCGCCCGTGATCGTGTGCGACCTCGACGGTGTGCTCTGGCGCGGCGACGCCCCGATTCCCGGCTCCGCCGACGCGATCGCGTCGTTACGTTCGGCCGGCCGTCGCGTCGCGTTCCTGACCAACAACAGCAGTCACCGGGTGCAGGACGTGGTGGATCGACTCGGCGCCATCGGGGTACCCGCCGACGGTTCGGAAGTGATCTCGAGCGCGCAAGCGGCGGCCGCGCTCCTCGTGGCGGACCTCCCGCCCGGCGCGCGGGTGCTCACCTGCGCGGGACCGGGAGTGGTCGAAGCGCTGACCGGCGCGGGTTACGAGTGTGTGGACGCGGGCCTCGACCCGGGCGTCGAAACGGTCCCGGACACGGGCGTTGACACGGTCGCGGCCGTTCCGGTCGCCGCCGTCGTGGTGGGCTTCCACCGGGAGTTCGATTTCGCCCGGCTCGACCGTGCTGCGGCCGCGGTACGCGCGGGCGCGCGGTTCGTCGCCACCAACCTCGACGCCACCTATCCCGGGACCCATCGCGTGTTGCCCGGCGCCGGCGCGCTCGTCGCCGCGGTGGCCACGGCGTCGGGCCGGACTCCGGAGGTTGCGGGCAAGCCCCACGATGCGACGGTCGAACTGGTCCGGGCGCGTCTCGGCTCGAACGGCGTGATGGTGGGGGATCGGCCCTCGACCGACGGCGCCCTCGCCGCGCGGCTCGGTTGGCCTTTCGCGATGGTGCTTTCGGGCATCGGTGGGCACGATCCGGCCGAGCCGATCCCGACCGATCCGGCGCCGGATTGGGTCACCGACGACCTCGGTGGACTGGTGGCCGAACTGATCGGGTACCGCTCCGACTGATGTCGGGGCGCTACCGTGAGGCACCCTTTTTCAGGAGCACAGGCATGCCGCAAACCCCCGACTGGGCCAAGTATCTCAACGCGGGCGTCGAGTTCGTCGCCATCACCCGCAGCCAGGCGCGCGCCAGCGCCAAGGAACTGGTTTCCCAGGGTCAGTTGGCCCAGGAGCAGGTCCAAGGCTTCGTCGACGATCTGGTCGACGAGAGCCGCCGCCGGACCGACACCATGATGGACCTCGTCCGGGCGGAGATCGGTCGGCAGGTCAAGACCCTCGGGATCGCGACCAAGGACGATCTTTCGCGCCTCGAGGCCCGCATCGTGAGCAAGACCGCTCCCGCGAAATCCACCGCCAAGAAGCCCGCGGCGAAGAAGCCCGCCGCCAAGAAGCCCGCCGCCAAGAAGCCCGCGGCGAAGAAGCCCGCGACGAAGAAGTCGACGACGAAGAAGACCGCAGCCAAGCAGTCGGCGACCCGCGCGGCGCGGGCGTCCTGACGCGCCGTTGCGCCGACGGCTCGACGCGGAGCTCGTCCGGCGCGGGCTGGTCCCGAGCCGCGCCCGAGCCGTCGAGGTCATCGGCGCGGGCAGAGTCACTGTGAGCGGCGCACCGGCGACGACCCCGGCGCGCCAGGTCGGCCCCGACGAGCCCGTCGTCGTCACGGGCGCGGCGGCGCGCTTCGTGTCCCGCGGCGGTGAGAAACTCGACGCGGCGTTGGACCATTGGGCCATCGACGTGCGCGGTCTGCGGGTACTCGATGCCGGCGCGTCCACCGGCGGATTCACCGATTGTCTCCTGCAACGCGGCGCGGAGCGGGTGGTCGCCCTCGACGTCGGCCACGGCCAACTCGCGTGGTCGGTGCGGTCGGACCCGCGCGTCGAGGTGGTCGAGCGTACGAACCTCCGGCTCCTCGACGAGTTGGCCGACGGTCCGGCGGCGATGGCGGTCGCGGACCTCTCGTTCATCTCCCTGGTCAGCGTTGCCCCCGCGCTCGCCCGCCTGACCGATTCGTCGGCGCGCATGGTGGTGCTGGTGAAGCCGCAGTTCGAGGCCGGTCGCGCTCGACTCGGCAGTGGTGGTGTGGTGCGCGATCCGGTCGTGCATCGCGCCGTGCTCGACGAGGTGATCGACGGGATGGCCGTGGCCGCGGGCCTCGTGGTGCGTGACGTCATCCGCTCGCCGCTCCACGGCGCCGATGGCAACGTCGAGTTCCTTGCCGACGTGAACAAGTCGGGTGATCGGGTGAGAGCGGCGCGGCTCGACCTCGTCGCGACTGCGGAGCCGGCCCGGTGAATCCGGTGCGCCGGCTCGGCGTGGTCGCCCATCCCGACCGGGCCGAGGCTCACGACCTCGCGCTGCACACCGTCGAATGGTGCGCCGACCACGACATCGCCACCACCGTCGTCGAGACCGGGCCGATGTACGCCATGCCGGTCGACCCGTTTGCCGATCCCCTCGACGCGGTGCTCTCGTTCGGTGGTGACGGCACGATGTTGCGGACGGTCTCGCTCGTCGCGGCGCGCGGGGTGCCGGTCCTCGGCGTGAACTGCGGGCAGATGGGCTATCTCACCGAGATCGAACCCGAGGGTCTCGATCGCGCGCTGCGCCACCTCCATGAAGGCGACTACTCGGTGAGCGAGCGCACGATGTTGTCGGTCGACGTGGAGTCGAGCGGACCGGCTGCCGGTCGCTGGACGGCGGTGAACGAAGTGGTGTTGGAGAAGCCGGATCCGGGGCGGCTCGTCCGGTTCGAGGTCGTCATCAACGGGGCACCGTTCACGAGTTACGCGGCCGACGGCGTGATCGTCGCCACCCCCACCGGATCGACCGCGTACTCGTTCTCTGCGGGTGGACCGATCGTGTCACCCCGGCTGGCCTGCTTCCTCATGACCCCGGTATCGCCGCACATGCTGTTCGACCGGACCCTCGTGCTCGACGACGACGAGGAGTTGGACCTGCGGGTGACCGATCGGCCGGCGGTCCTCACCATCGACGGCCGTGAACTCGGAGAGGTGGAAGCCGGCGCGGTGGTGTCGTGCACCTGTGGACCCGACCCGGCGCGACTGATCACGTTCGCACCACGCGACTTCCACCAGATCCTCAAGGCCAAGTTCGGGTTGGCCGACCGCTGATGCTGCTCGAACTGCGGATCACCGATTTCGGGATCATCGAAGCGGTGCACCTGCTCGTCGGGCCGGGGCTCACGGCCATCACGGGGGAGACCGGCGCGGGCAAGACCCTCATCACCGGTGCGATCGCGCTGCTGGCGGGGGAGCGGGCCGACGCGTCGGTGGTGCGCGACGGCGCGGCCGAAGCCCGCGTCGAGGGTCGGTTCGAGGACCAGGACGGGACCGAGGTGGTGATGGCACGCGTCATCCCGGCCACCGGTCGCAGCCGGGCGTACGTCGACGGTCGGCTCGCGACCGCGTCGGAACTCGCGAGCCTCGCCGAGGGACTGCTCGACCTCCACGCGCAGCACGCGCACCAGGCACTGCTCGAGCCGGCAGCCCAGCGGCGGATCCTCGACGCGTTCGCGGGCGCGCCGGCCACGGTCGCGCTCGACGAGTACCGCGCCGAGCGCGCCGCGCTGGCGGAGGTGGTGCACGAGTTGGCCGGCCTCGGTGGCGACACCCGGATGCGCGCACGCGAGATCTCGTTGCTCGAGTTCCAGGTGGACGAACTCGCGGCCGCCGGACTCGAGGACCCCGACGAGGATCGGGAGTTGGAGGCGGAGGAACAACGCCTGGCCGACGCGACCGGAATCCGGGAGGCTCTCTCGGCTGCTCGCCACGTGGTCGATGCGAACGTGGCCGACGGCATCGCGTCGGCGGTGGCCGCGGTCGGGGGACGCGCCGCGCTGGCCGACGTCGACGCCCGACTGCGCGCGTTGCAGGTCGATGCGAGCGAGATGGCCCACGATCTGCGCGAGCAGGAAGAGGGGATCGTGGACGATCCGGTCCGCCTCGACGCGGTTCGGGCCCGTCGCCAAAAGTTGCGCGAGCTGGGCCGGAAGTACGGGGCCGATCTGGCCGAGGTCATCGCGTTCCAGGAATCGGCCGCGGTCCGCCTCGAAGCTCTCCGCGGTCACGACGTGCACGTCGAGAAACTCGAAGGGGCCCGCCTGGCGGCCGAGGCGCGGGTGGATCACGCGGCGGGGGCCCTGCGATCGATCAGGACGGGCGCGGCCGGCCCGTTCGCGGCTGCGGTCACCGAGCAACTCCGCGAGCTGGCGATGCCGGGTGCCGCGATCGACGTCACCGTGGCCGCCGGCCCTCCGCTCGACGACGGTGCGGACGAGGTCGTGATGCTGCTGGCGGCGAATCCGGGTGAACCCGCGGGTCCGCTCGCCCGGACCGCGTCGGGCGGGGAGCGGTCCCGGGCGCTGCTGGCGGTCCGAGTGGCGGCCCAGGTGGCGGGGGCGGTTCCCGGAGGCCGCGCGCTGGTGTTCGACGAAGTGGACGCCGGGGTCGGGGGCGAGGCGGGCGCGGCCGTGGGTCGGGCCCTGGCCGCACTTTCCGACACCGCCCAGGTACTCTGCGTGACCCACCTGGCCCAGGTCGCGGCCTGCGCGTCGGCCCAGGTCGTGGTGCGCAAGGGGGAAACCGATGGGCGCACGATCGCACATGCCGATGTCGTGGACGGGGAGGATCGGGTGACGGAGCTGTCTCGCATGTTGGCGGGCGTCGAGGCCTCCGACCACGCGCGCCGTCACGCGGCCGAACTCCTCACGCGTGCGGGCGTCCGGTGAACGCGCCGTGAGACGACACGAGACTGCGGTGGTCGAGACGCCGACGGCGCCGGTCACCGCAGTCGTGCGGATCGACCGGCGCACCAAGGACCACACCAAGCGGATGCTGCCCGGCGAGATCGCAGTCATCGACCATGCCGACATCGATCGCGTCGCCGCCGAGGGGCTCATCGCGGCGCGGGTCGGGGCCGTGGTGAATGCCGCGGTCTCGGTCACCGGTCGGTATCCGAACGGTGGTCCGATCCGGCTCGTCGAGGCCGGCATCCCGCTCGTGGATGATTGTGGGGATGCGCTGTTCGCCGCGCTGGCCGAAGGGCATGTCGTGACCCTCCACGCCGGCGTCCTCAGCCGCAACGGCACCGAAGTCGCGCGGGGCACGGTGCGCACGCGCGAGATGGTCATCACCGACATGGAGGCCGCCCGCGCGAACATCGGCCAGGAGCTGGAGCGCTTCGCGGAGAACACACTGAAGTACATCCAACAAGAGGCGCGCATCACGTTCGAGCCGTTGGTGCTGCCAGATCTCGACACGAAGTTCCAGGGTCGCCACGCGATGGTGGTGGTGCGCGGCCACGACTACCTCAACGACCTCGCGGCGCTGAAGGCGTACCTCCACGAGTACGAGCCGGTGATGATCGGCGTCGACGGCGGCGCCGACGCGTTGCTCGATCTCGGGTTCCGACCCGACATCGTCATCGGCGACTTCGACTCGCTCAGTCCGGAGGCGGTGCATTGCGGTGCCGAGCTGCTCCACCACGTGCACCCGGACGGCCGCGCGCCGGGGCGGGAAAACCTCGAGGAACTCGGCCTGGTCGCCGGCACCGACTATCAGGAGTTCGTCGCCGAAGGGATGAGCGAAGACGTCGCGATGCTCCTCGCGTACGAGGCCGGCGCGTCGCTGATCGTCGCCGTCGGCACGCACTCGACCATGGTCGAGATGCTCGACAAGGGTCGCAGGGGTATGGCATCCACGTTCCTCACCCGGCTCCGACTCGGCCCGGTCCTGGTCGACGCGAAGGGGGTGCACCGGCTCTACGAGGGCCGGGTGCGCCGCCGTGACATCGTCGTGCTCATCCTCGCCGCGGTGTTCACCATCGTGATCATC
>JBDUBS010000145.1:0-6776 GCA_040003875.1 Acidimicrobiia bacterium
GCGGCGCCAGCTCGTCCCCGACGTGCACCTCGTTCCAAACGAGCGACTCGGTGGGATCCGACACGGTCACGAGGCCACCGCCGGTCGGAACTGTGGGAGCACGAGCCCGTCGTCGAAGGTCTCGAAGAACACCTCGACCGGCATCCCGATCGTCACCGCATCGGGCGCGATGTCGCAGAGGTTCGACACGAGTCGGATGCCTTCTTCGAGCTCCACCAAGACGACGATGTACGGATACTCGAACCAGGGATACGGGGGATGTTGGGGCATCACGAAGCTGAAGACCGCGCCGCGGCCCGTCGACTCGATCGTGTCCCATGCCACCGAGTTGCACGACGGACACATCGGCCGCGGCGGGTGACGCAGAGTGGCGCAGTCGCGGCACCGTTGGATGAGGAGCCGGCCCGAGGCGCAGCCTTCCCAGAAGCAGCGAGTGTCGTGGGTGACCGATGGCGCCAGGCGCGAACTCACGAAGGCAGTCCTTCCGGCTTGAACTTCAGGATGCGGAACAGTTGGCGGCCCACGGATTCGCCGGCGGCGTCGGTGTACGTGGTGACCCAGGTGACGAAGTAGCCCGGGCCGAGCCGGGTGCGCTTCTCGTCCGAAACCGCCTCCAACACCGTGGTGGCGGACACGACATCGCCCAGGTTGAGGTACCGATGGATCTCGAACTCGGAGTTCGAGGCGAGCGTGCCGACGAAACCAGCCTCGTCGAGCACACCGAGCACCGCCGCACCCTCCGATTCCACCGGCGACCCACCCCGTTCCCGCATGCCCGTGATGCGCGGCGTGGCCATCGTCCAGGTCTGGAGCATCAACGGCGGCGCCACGATTCCGCCGAAGTGCGTGCCGGCCGCGAACTCGGGATCGGTGTAGACGGGGTTGGCGTCCTCGAAGGCCGCGGCCCAGTGCCGGATCATCGGCTGATTGACCGGATCGGGTCCGACCGACGGCCCTCGCGGACCGATCGGCTCGCCGATCAGCTCCTCGAATCGGGCGCGGAGGCGGGTGCGTTCGTCGGGCCCGTCGGTCATCGGGGTTTCATAGTGCGGCGGCGCTGAGCGGCGGAAATTCGACCTTGCCTACATACCGACTAGTTGGTACGGTACTGGCAGCGCCGCTCCGTCGCGCGATCGGCAAGACCGACGGCGACACCGTGACCGTTCGGCTCCTCCGTCGACTCGAATCCTGACCCCCAGACTGCCCACCTCCCCACCAATCCGAGGAAACCCATGACCGAGATCACCGAGACCCACCCGACGTTGCTCGTCCGCCTCGCCGACTGGTCCTACGTGCACCGGCGGCGGGTGCTCGCGCTGTGGATTGCGCTCGTCGTCGCGACGGTCGCCGGCGCGAGCGCGTTCGGAGGCAGCTACCACTTCACCTTCAGCACCCCTGGGTCCGAATCCAAGCGGGCCCAGGACCTGCTCGAGCGGAGCTTCCCGGCCCGCGCGGGTGACGACGTCAACGTGGTGTTCTCCACCCGCGGAGGGGGCAAGGTCGACGACCCGGCGGTGAAGGCAGAGATCGCCGGGATCCTCCGGCGGTTCGCGCGGCAACCCCACGTGGCTGCGGTGGTCTCGCCGTTCTCGTCCGAAGGCGCGCGTCAGGTCGCGTCCGACCGGACCATCGCCTACGGCACCCTGCGGCTGAACCAGACGGTCTCGGACTACAAGATGAGCGACGGCAAGCAGTTGCTCGCTCTCGGCGAGCGCGTCGACCGCCCCGACCTGAACGTGGACCTCGCCGGATTCGCGCTCCAAGGGGCCGAGCAGAGCGACTTCAGTTCCGAGGGCATCGGGCTGCTCGTCGCGGCGCTGATCCTGCTCATCAGCTTCGGATCCCTGCTCGCCATGGGCCTGCCGATCATGATCGCGATCACCGGTCTCGGTATCGGTCTGAGCCTGATCACCCTGCTCACGAACGTGCTCGAGGTCCCCGACTTCGCGCCGCAGGTCGCGGCGATGATCGGGATCGGCGTCGGTATCGACTACGTGTTGTTCATCGTCACCCGGTACCGAACCGCGCTGCACAGCGGCCTCGAACCACGACCCGCGGTCCTCACCGCGATCACCACATCCGGCCGGGCCGTGATCTTCGCGGGCTGCACCGTGATCATCTCGCTGCTCGGCCTGCTCGTGATCAACCTCGGCTTCCTGCGGGGGCTCGCAGTCGGTGCAGTCGCCGCCGTCCTCGTCGTGATGCTCGCGTCGGTCACGCTGCTGCCCGCGATGCTCGGGTTCGTCGGTCACACCATCGACCGGTTCCGCGTCCCCTTCGTCGGTCGGACCGAGACCGGTGACCGCGGTTCGCTCTCGTACCGTTGGAGCCGCGTCGTGCAGCGGCGCCCGTGGCCGGCCGTCGTGATCTGTGCAATCGCGCTGCTCGCCCTCGCCGCTCCGGCCCGGCACATGCACTTCGGATTCCCCGACGCCGGCAACAACCCCGAGAGCTTCACCAGTCGGCGCGCCTACGACGGCCTGAGTCACGGTTTCGGCCCCGGATTCAACGGTCCCCTGCTCCTCGTGTCGACCACCACATCGGGCGATCCGGCGACCGCAGTCGAGCCGGTCATCGCCGCGGTGAAGGCCGACCGTGACATCGCGTTCACCGGCCCGCCGATCACCAGTCCCGACGGCAAGGTCGCGCTCGTCGTCGCCTATCCCCGAACGTCGCCCCAGGCCCAGGCCACCCAGAACCTGGTCCGCCGCTTACGGGACGACGTGCTCCCACGGGCGACTACCGGCACGAGCGTCGAAACGTTCGTGGGTGGCTCGACGGCGGGCAGCGTCGACGCGACGAGCTACGTGGCCGACCGGCTCGGGCTCTTCATCGGCGCGGTCGTCGTCCTGTCGTTCCTGCTGCTGCTCGTGGTCTTCCGATCGCTCCTCGTACCGCTCAAGGCTGCGCTCATGAACCTGCTGTCGGTCGCGGCGGCCTACGGCGTCGTGGCGATGGTGGTGCAGGGTGGATGGCTCGGCGGCCTCGTCGGCATCAACGATCCGATCCCGATCCCGAGCTTCATCCCGATGATGATGTTCGCCATCCTGTTCGGGCTGTCGATGGACTACGAGGTGTTCCTGCTCTCGCGCATTCGTGAGGAGTACGCGCGCACCGGCGACAACGCGAGCGCGGTCGCCGACGGGCTCGCGCACACCGCCCGGGTCATCACCGCGGCTGCCGCGATCATGATCTCGGTGTTCCTCGCGTTCGTCCTCGCCGACCAGGTGTTCCTCAAGATGATGGGTGTCGGTCTCGCCACGGCGATCTTCGTCGACGCCACGATCGTGCGTCTCGTACTCGTGCCGGCGACGATGGAACTGCTCGGCGACGCCAACTGGTGGTTGCCCAAATGGCTCGATCGTCGACTCCCCCGTCTGCATATCGAGGGCGAGTCCCAAGCGACCCTCGACGCCGAACTCGCCGAACTCCTCCGCCGCGAAGGTGCATCCACCACCGATACCAACTTGGGTCAATAGCCCACGTCACGCGTGGGTCTTTCACACAGTTGGCTGGGGGACGAGGGTTGGTCGATGATCGCGGTCGTTCGTCGACCCGAAACGAGTGATGACCGATGATCATCGAGGTCCACCGATCGGAACTCACCGACCTGCGCACCATTCCCACGCGGGCCGCTCCCCTTGCGCCTGGCCAGGCCCGCCTGCGGATCGACGCATTCGCCCTCACCACCAACAACGTCACCTACGCCGTGTTCGGCGACGCGATGCGGTACTGGGACTTCTTCCCCACTGACGAACCCGCGCAGTGGGGTCGGGTACCGGTCTGGGGTTTCGGCACCGTGGTCGAGACGACCGCCGACGGTTGTGCTGTCGGTGAACGCTTCTACGGCTACTTCCCGATGGCCGAGGAACTCGTCGTCGAGGTCGGTCGGCCCGACGAACGCGGCATCACCGACGTCGCGGCCCATCGGGCACCCATGGCGAGCGCGTACAACCGGTACGTCCGCTGTGCACAGGATCCGATCCATCGCGCCGACCGCGAAGCGCAGCAGATGCTCCTGTACCCGTTGTTCTTCACATCGTTCCTGATCGACGACTTCCTCGCGGACGCGTCCGACTTCGACGCCGAGCAGATCATCGTCTCGAGCGCGTCGAGCAAGACCGCCATCGGCGTGGGGTTCCTCGCACACCAACGCGGCCGGAGGATCGTCGGGCTCACCTCGGCGCGCAACCGCGCATTCGTCGAGGGTCTCGGGATCTACGACGATGTGATCGACTACGGAGCGCTGGGGACCATCGCCGAGTCGCCGAGCGTGTACGTCGACATCGCCGGCAACCCCGATATCCGACAGGCGATCCATGCCGATGCACCCGGCGGCCTGCGCTACTCGATGGTCGTGGGCGGCACACACTGGGACCACGTGGCCGAGTCGACGGGAGCGGTGCTGGCGCCACCCGCGCCGCAGTTCTTCTTCGCGCCCGACCAGATCAAGAAGCGGACCGACGAGTGGGGCACCGCCGAACTCAACCGCCGGGTGGCCGAGGCCTGGGACCGGTTCTCGGGATGGACCGACTCGTGGCTACAGGTCGAGTCGATGCAGGGCGCGACGGCGGTGGCAGATGCGTTCACCGACCTGCTCGCCGGTACCCCCGACCCGAGCGTCGGGTTCGCGTGTTCGATGGCAGCACCGGCGAACTGATCACCGGTGCGAGGATGTGGCGGGCCAAGCCGCTCGGCTACTTCGCGAACGTGAGGAGGAACTCGATCTCGCCCGTGTCGCCGACGCTCGCGGGACCGAAGCTCGGGTTGGAGATTCCGTAGTCGGCGAACGTGATCGGGATGGTGCCGTTCAGCTCGATCTTCGCGCCGTTGCGGCGCGCCTTCAGGTCGAACGTGACCGGTCGGGTCGTGCCGTGCATCGTCAGTTCACCCGTCGCCGGCACGGTCACCGCAACCAGGTTCTCGGGCAACGATGTGAGTTCGATGGGCTGAGTGAGCTTGAACGTCGCCTCCGGGAAGCTGGCGGTGTTCATGATGCGACCCTGGAATTGGTTGTTGCGGTTGTCCTGATCGCTCTTCACCTTCGTGAGGTCGACGGTGAAGGTCGCGTCGGGAACCGTCGTGGCGTTGATCGTGAACCGACCGGTGATCGCGGTCGTGCGACCGACCGCATCGGCGCTCTGACCGAAGAGCACTTCCTTCACGCGGTACCCGGCCTGCGATCCGGAGCTGATCTTCCAGATGCCATCGACCGTCGCCGGTGCCGTGGTCGCGCTGCCGGGCTTCGTGGTCGTGGTCGACTTCTCGCTGAACTGGAGCTTCGCGGGTGGGTCACCTTCGATGAAGTTGATGTACACGAACGGCCCGCCGACGAGTACCAGCACGAGTAGCACCGGCACACCGACGAGATAGGTGGTTCGGCGCCGGAAGAATCCGGGCTTGGTCGTGGCGCGTGGGGACGACAGGTTCGGGTCGGTCATGGCGTCACCCTTCCAGAGCCGGCGTAGAGACTGCTGAGCGGGTGCCGAGGAATTCCCCCGGAACCCAGGAAATGGAATCGCCCCACCGCGCCAAACTCCAGACCGGCGGCGCCCGTTCGCGCGCGACGGGCGTTAGCGTTTTTCAGATGGCGCGAGGCACTGCGGGCGAATCGCGGTACGACGTGAAGTTGACCAACCTGGACGAGCCGTTGTTCGACGAGTCCGGTACTACCAAGCGGGCCCTGGTCGATTATCTCGATGGCATCGGGGATCGGATCCTCCCGGGTCTGGCCGATCGGGCGCTGTCCGTGATCCGTGTCCACCGCGGGCAGGTTGCGTTCATGCAGAAGAACGTCCCGAAGTACACGCCGGACTGGGTCGAGACCATCCGCGTGTGGGCGGGCTCGGCCGGGCGCGAGGTCACCTACGCCCTCTGCAACGACCGTCGCACACTGATCTGGTTCGCCAATCAACGGGCCGTCGAGTTCCACCCGGGGCTCGTGCTCGCCGCCTCACCCGAACACATGACTCATCTGATCCTCGACCTCGACCCGCCGGAGGGCGCGCCGTTCTCGGCCGCGGTTCGAGCGACGCGCGCGGTCCGTCGTGCACTCGAGGAGGTCGGACTCGACGGCGCGGTCAAGACCAGCGGGGCCAAGGGGCTGCACGTGTTCGTGCCGATCACGGCCATGCCCATCGACGATGCAGCCGCGGCCACCCGCGCCATCGCAGCGGCCGCGGAACGCATCGATCCCGAGATCGCCACCACCGCGTTCATCAAGTCGGACCGGGCCGGCAAGGTGTTCGTCGACGCAACCCGCGTCGGAGCGGGTGCGACGGTGGCGGCGGCCTATACCCCGCGCCTCCGGCCGGGTGTCCCCGTCTCGTTCCCGGTGGCGTGGGACCACCTCGACGCAGTGCAGCCAGCCGATTTCACTCTGCACACCGCCCTCGACCTCCTCGGGGATCGAGATCCGTGGTCCGAGGCCATGCCCGGACCCCAGCCGGTGCCCGACGCGCTCGTCGAAGCCGGACGCGCCATTCCGAGCGGCCGCGTCGAGGCCATGCACGAGGGCAAGCGGCGCGCCCGCGCCGCGCGGGACTAAGCCCGCGTCGAGCCGCCGGCGTCAGGTGGAGCCCGCGCGGCCCGGGTCGCCGGTGCCGATGCCGAGTCGCATCAGGAGATGGCCACCGAGGTGGCCGGCAGCCGTGGCGAACGTCGCGCCGACGAGACCCAACGCGACACCGCGCCCGTGCCGACCGCGCCGGCGCGCGACGTACGACCCGACGTACGCGACGCTCGCGGCGCCATTCAGGCCCGCGTGGACGATCCCC
>JBDUBS010000467.1:0-2041 GCA_040003875.1 Acidimicrobiia bacterium
GGTCGCGGCCAGTTCACCGACGCCGGCCATCGTTGCGGCGGCATCCACCGCTCCCGACTTGGTGGTCTGCACCGGGATCCCGACCCGGACACCGAGCGATTTCGGATCCCTTCCCCGCTCCGTGAAGGCGCGCCGGAGCGTCTCGATCCCGACGGCCACCTCGGCGGGCGACGGGCCGAGCGGCAACCAGCCGTCACCGAGCTCCGCGATGCGCGTGATCATGGGGTCGGTCAACGCGCCGCCGTACCAGATCGGGACCCGGGGTTGCACGGGCCGCGGCTCGCACCAGAGTTCCTCGAACGCGATCGTCGGCGACGCGAACGTCACCGGGGGCGCCAACTCCCACAACGCCCGACAGGCCCGTACCGCGTCGTCCATGCGCGCGGTGCGGCCCACGAAGGCCATGCCCGGTTCGGTGAACTCCTCGCGCTGCCAGCCGGTCCCGATCCCGAGATCGATCCGCCCCCGCGACAACACGTCGAGCGTGGCGACGGTCTTCGCCAGGAGCACCACCGGGCGCAGCGGTGCGATCAACACCCCCGTGCCGAGGCGCACCTTGCGGGTCGCACCGGCGATCGCCGCGAGCGTCGTGAGCGGCTCGAGCCACGGTTCGGACGGCGGATACGGGAAGGCAGCACCGTACGGGTAGCGGTCGAGTCGCCGGCCGATGGCCACGTGGTCGGGCAGCACCAACTGATCGACGCCGAGTTCGTCGGCGACGCCGGCGACGTCGACCACGGCCGCGAGGTCGTCACCGAAGAGGCGGTCGAGCCCGGAGATCGTGACCGAGAGCGCAACGGGAGGAGCCACTGCGGCGAGCGTAGCGTCGGGCATGCCCGGGCTCGCCGTGCTGCTCGCGCGGCTGCTCGAGCGAGGAGCTGCGCGCCCGCGGTCCCTCAGCTCGCGCCGAGGCCGCCCATGCCCGGCTCGGGCCGAAGGGTCGGGAAGAGGATCACCTCGCGGATCGACGGCGTACCGGTGAGCAGCATCACCAACCGGTCCACGCCGAGCCCGAGTCCGCCGGTCGGCGGCATGCCGTATTCCAACGCCCGGACGTAGTCGAGATCGATATCGCCGGCCTCGGCATCGCCGCGGCGCTTGGCCGCCGCCTCCGCCTCGAACCGGGCAAGCTGTTCGACCGGGTCGTTGAGTTCGCTGTACGCATTCGCGAGTTCGTGGCCCGCCACCACCAGCTCGAACCGTTCGACCAGCGAATCGTCGTCGCGGTGTCCGCGCGCGAGCGGTGACGTCTCGCGTGGATGGTCGAGCACGAAGGTCGGCTGGACGAGCAGGTCCTCGACGCGCGCGTCGTAGACCTCCATGGTGATCCGGCCCGCACCCCACTCCGGCTCGCAGTCCACGTCGAGCGCGCCGGCGACGGCACCAGCCTCGTCGACGCTCATGCTCGGGTGGATCGTCGCTCCGGTGTGTTCGAGGATCAGATCGGTCATCGTCGCCCGACGGAACGGCGGGGTGAGGTCGATCGTGTGGCCGAGGTACTCGACGGTGAGAGTCGGATCCACGGCGCGCGCGCCGGCCACCACCAGCGCCTCGACCAGGTCCATCATCTCCGTGTAGTCGCCGTAGGCCTGGTAGGCCTCGAGCATCGTGAACTCGGGGTTGTGGGTGGTGTCGACGCCTTCGTTGCGGAACACGCGCCCGATCTCGAACACCCGGTCGAGACCACCCACGATGAGTCGTTTGAGGTGGAGTTCCAATGCGATGCGCAGGTACATGTCTTGGCCGAGCGCGTTGTGATGCGTGGTGAACGGACGGGCGGTGGCCCCGCCCTGAATGGTCTGGAGCACCGGACCCTCGACCTCGCGAAAGTCCCGCTCGGTCAGGCACCGCCTGAGCCCGGCGATGATGTCGATGCGCGCCACCGCAATACGCCGGGCGTCCTCGTTCACGACCAGGTCGACGTACCGCTGCCGGTACCGCGTGTCGACATCCGAGAGGCCGTGCCACTTCTCGGGCAACGGCCGCACCGCCTTGGCGAGCAGGGTGAAGCGTTCGACGTTCACCGACAACTCACCCCGGC
>JBDUBS010000700.1:0-2040 GCA_040003875.1 Acidimicrobiia bacterium
GGATCCCGATGAGGCCGGCCCGACGATCGCATTGCTGCACTCGTTGTTCGGCCGGCTGCTGCTGTTCCCCGCGTACACGGTCGGCGCGCTCAACGGCCACACCTTTGCGGCCGGCGCGATGATCTCGTGCTGTTTCGATGCCCGGGTGATGCGCAGCGACCGTGGCTACTGGTGTCTGCCGGAGGTCGATCTCGGCCTGCCGCTCTCCGACGCGATGATGGCCGTGGTGAGCGCGCGACTCCCATTGGAGGCGGTGCAGGACGCGATGCTCACCGGGCGGCGGTATAACGCCGAGGAAGCCGAGGCGCTCGGGATCGTGACCGACACGAGTGACGAGGAGCGCCTCCTCGATGTGGCGCTCGCGCTCGCCGCGCCGATGGCGGGGAAGCACCGAGGGGTGATCGCCGAGCACAAGCGCCTGCTCTTCGGCGACGCGGCCCGGCGCTGCGGCGTAGAGCCCGCGGCCCGTTGAGCGCGGCCCGTCAGGGCAGTTGCGGAAGGCCGGCGGCGTCGAGGGGCCACTCGGGGTTGTACGCGACTTCCCACGTGTGACCGTCCGGATCGGCGAAATAGGCGACGTATCCGCCCCAGAACACCGCGGCGGGGGACGCCAGGTTCGTGGCCCCCGCGACGGTCGCAGTCTCGAACGCGGCGTCGACGGCCGCGGGGCTCTCGACGTTGATCGCCAGGGACATCCCCGAGAAGCCGGTGCGCGTGGGCTCGACGCCGACGTCAGCCGCCAGCGATTCGAGCGGGTAGAGGCTGAGCAGCGCGCCGCCGGTTCGATAGAACGCGACGCCTTCGGGGTTGCCGACTCGGTCCCAGCCGAGCGCGTCGTAGAACGCGCGGGACCGGTCGAGGTTCGTGACCCCGAGCGTGACGAGCGAGATACGGCCCGGGATCGGTACAGACGCGCTCACAACCGGCGCATCACCGTCACGACCTTGCCGTAGATCGTGATCTCGGAGGGCTTGAAGATCATGTCTTCGAGCGCGGGGTTCGCCGGGCGCAGGATGATCTTGCCGTTCTTGGCGAGGTAGGTCTTCACCGTCGCTTCGTCACCGGGGATGCCGGCGACGACGATGTCTCCGTTGGTGGCCGTCGGCTGCTCACGGACCACGACGTAGTCGCGGTCGAAGATTCCGGCCTCGATCATCGAGTCGCCTCGCACTCGCAGCATGAAGAGCTGCCCGTCACCGGTGAGGTCTTCCGGCAGCGGCATCGTCTCCTCGATGTTCTCGGCCGCGAGGACACCGGTACCGGCGGCGACGTCGCCCAGCAGCGGGACGTGCACCACGGGACGCCGGTCGACGATCGCGCCCGAACTCGGCTCGAAGCAGACTTCGATGGCGCGCGGTTTGGTGGGGTCTCGCCGCAGGTAGCCCTTGTCTTGGAGCGCGGCGAGGTGGGCGTGCACCGTGGAGCTCGACGACAGGCCGACGGCTTCGCCGATCTCCCGGACGCTGGGCGGGTAGCCCTTGCGCCGGACTTCGGAGTCGACGAACTCGAGCACCTGCTGCTGGCGTGGGGTCAGGGGGAGGGCTTGGCTCATGCCGGGGACGCTAACACGATCAGGCGTTCGCTGCAAACATGCGTTCGGAAATCGCTTGACAACGAACGGGCGTTCGTGTTGTAGTGGTGAGCCGAACGAGCGTTCGCCAACCCGACGTCCGCCGACCCGACGTCCGCCTGGTGAGTGGCCCGCATGGCGCCCGTAGCACCGGTGCGGAACAGGAGTGTCACACCCTCGTGGTTCGATGCCCGAGACACCCGCACGACCGCACACCACCTCGAGACACCACCTCGAGAATGTTCGATCCGATGGAGGATCCGATGGCCGCAGTCATGATCACCGAACGACCTGCTCCTCCCCGGAGCCACACCAACGTCCCCGGTCCCCGCCGGGGCCAGCGGTGTCGGCTGGTCGCGGTTCCCGACGTCGCCCCTGGCGTCCGGAAGCCGACCACGCAGGTCACGCCGGCCACGTTCCGGCGGCGCCGCCTCGCGGCGCTGCTCGGGGTCGTGGCCGTGGTGGTCATG
>JBDUBS010000671.1:0-6753 GCA_040003875.1 Acidimicrobiia bacterium
CGGATCTCGGGGAGCAGCGGGACCGTCTGGATCGACGGCGGCCGCGCCTGGCTGGCCGATGCCACGGGCCGTTGGGAACTCCCGGTCCCGGAGTCGCTGCGCCTCCCGGACGCACCGGACGCACCGGATGCATCGACGTCTGCGGTGCACGCGTACACCCACCTCGAGGTCGGCCCGTACACCCGACTCGCGGAGGCATTCCGGGCGGGCATCGAAGGGCGGCCGCCCGCCGCGGGAGTGCCGATCCCGACCTTCGCCGACGGTTTCGTCGCCATGCAGGTCCTGGACGCGATTCGGGCTTCCGCCGCGGCCGACGGGGCTCGGGTCAACGTTTGACGGCGGAAGCGCGGCCCCGATCAACTTCCGGGACCGGGTTGCCGATGCATCGGTATGCGACGCCGCTCACCGCTCATCTTCGGTGCGATCGTGGTGTTGGGCCTGGCCGGGTGTTCGACGAGCAGCGGTTCCGAATCGAAACCCGCACCGACCCCGATCACCGCGCCGGCCGCCAAGGCTCGCAGCGTGGTCGACCAGCAGAACGCGCAGCTCAAGCAAATGGAACAGCAGACCGGATCTCCCGATCCGACGGTCACTCCCTGATCGGTGCTTCGCGCGCAGCTTCACCAGTTGCGGCCGTAGTGGTCGCGATGGGTGTGGAGCGAGAAGTCGTCGCGTCGCGGTGCGCCGAGCCGTCGGGCCGGGTGTCCGAGCGGGACGACGGCGATCGGCAGCACCGCATCCGGGAACCCCACGATCGACCGGAGCTCGTCGGCATGACCCACCGCGATCGTGGTGAGTGCAGCACCGAGCCCGATCGCGCCCGCCGCGAGCAGCAGGTTCTGTACTGCCGGAAAGATCGACGCCGGCGCAGTCACCGCGAGCGATCGGGCGGTGTCTGCGCCCACGACGACGTGGACCGGGGCCTTCGCGATGCCGCCCATCGCACCGCGCTCGACATCGGCGAACAGGCCCGGCGCGAGTCGTCCCTCCGAGAACCGGCGGCCCACCGTCGACCACGCCTTCGCCATCAACTCGCCGATCGCGGCCCGGGCGACCGGGTCCCGGACCACGACGAACTCCCACGGCTGCCTGTTTTCCGCGCTCGGAGCGTGGACGGCGGCAGCGAGCACGCGCGCGATCTGCGCGTCGGTGACGGGCTCCGGGCCGAACTCACGGCATGCGCGCTGCGCAAGGGCGAGCTCGAAGAAGTCGGTCATGGCGTCTGCCCGAGCCGGCGGAACGTGTTGACGTACATGATCCTGAGCGCCGGGTGGTGGGCCCAACGTCTCCACTCGGGCGTGTCGGCACCGAGGAGTTCGGTGACGAGCGGGGTCATCGCCGTGAACGCGCGCTCGGGATCGTCGGTGTCCATCTCGTAGAAGTGCATGAATCGAGCGGGCGCACGGAAGCCGGCATCCACCTCGTAGACCGCCAGGTAGGAGAACTCGGGCAGTTTGCGGGGGAGGTCGTCGCGATCGCGCCGCACGTTCTCCCACCACGTCGCGCGGGTCACCCCATCGAGCGTGAGCACCTCGGGGACCCGGCGGGCGGTGTACGCATCGATGGGGCCGTCGGTCAGCTCGAGGTACAGCCCGGCGGTGATGCGGTCCTCCATCCGACCGATGCTACGAGCGATTCGCCAAACCAGGCGTTGGTGGGCGGTGGTGGGTCAGGCGTCGAGCGCGAGGAGGGCGTTGGGGTTGGTCACGGCCATCCGGCGGATCTCGGATTCGGTGAGTCCGGCGGCGAACAGCGCATCGGCGAAGGTCTGAAGCCCGGCCGCCGGTGGATCGTTGACCGCTTGTCCGAAGTCGGTGCCGAGGGTGACGTGATCGATGCCGACCGCGCGTATGCACTCGACCAACTCGGTCACCGGACGGGTGGCGAGCGCACCGATGCAGGTGAGCGCGCACAGCTCGATGAACGCGCCCAACTCTGCGAGTTCCTGGCATTGCGCGACGGAGAGGTTGGGACCGGCGAGTTCTTCCATCGCGTGGGTGACGAGCACCTTGCCACGCCGGGCGAACGCACGCGTCACCGCCAGATGCTCGGAGGCGCTCACGTGCCCGGTAGCCAGGATCGCGTCGTGATCCGCGACGAGACCGAGGATCTCGTGCGTCGCCGTGGTGAGCTCTCCCGCGTCGTCGACGATGCGGATGCCCGGTCCGGGGATTCCGAGCTGTGCGGCCACACCGTTGTCGAAGTCCTGGCCGCTGCTGAGGGTCGGCAGCCACACGATCTTGGCTCCGAGCGCGAGGGCGACCTCGACGGCCGGCGGATTCATTCCGCCGATCTCGCGATCGCACGCGATGCCGCCGAACACGTGCAGCCCGTCGACGAGGGGATCGAGCGCCGCGGCGAGCCCTGCGCTCGGGGTGTCGTGGCTCTTGAGCACGATGGCGTGGTGCCCGGCCGCGCCCGCTTGCTGCGCCGCCTCGAGCCCGGTGACCGACCGTTTCCGGTGGGGGTCGGGCCCGAAGTGCGCATGGAGGTCGGCCGCCCCCGTGAGATCGACGCTCATGCGCTCATTCTGCCCGCCTCCTCACGTCCGCACTGCCGTACCGCCCCCTACCACCAGCAGCGCTTGTCACTTTGAGGACGCTCACCGTCCTCAAAGTGACAAACGGTCGGTGGTTGTGGTCAGGGGGTCTCGATCGCAGTGAGGTCGGCGCCGAAGATGATCTCGCCGTCGAAGTGCGCAGCCGCGATGGCGATCCAGTCGCCCTCGCGGCCGGGGGCCGGTGCAGGGACGGGGTGGGTCAGGACGAGCGTCTTCACCCCGGCCTTCGCCGCGGTGCGCCCGGCGTCCTCGAGCGACGAGTGGTAGTCGTGGATGTCCTGGAGGCGCGGCGACGGGATCGACTGCACGAGTTCGGTATTGATCACCGTCTGCACGTAGACGTCCGCGCCCGCGCAGAGCCCGTCGAGCCCGGGACACGGAATGGTGTCGCCCGCGATCACGACCGCATGCCCGTCGTGCTCGATCCGGAACGCGGTGGTGGGCGCGACGGGTCGGTGGTCACTCGGCGCGCCGACCACCCGTACCGCGTCCTGGTCGAGCGCGACCCCGTCGTGGATCTCGGCCACTGTGCACGGCGGATCCCAGTCGAGGTCGTCGTGATGATCGCGTCGGTACTTGATGTCGTCGGTGAGCATGGCCAGCACGCGATCCACGTATGCCGCGGTGCCCGGGGGGCCGATGACCGAGAGTGGGTTCCGGACCGGCGACATCGCCCAGCGAGTGGTGACCAGGTCGTTGAAGTCAGTCGTGTGGTCCGAGTGGAGGTGCGTGAGGATCACGTGGTCGAGCATGCCGGGGAACAGGCCCGCGGCGGCGAGACGCATCAGCACGCCGCGGCCGCAATCGAACAGCAGGTTGAGTGAACCCGCTTGGACGAGGGTCGACGGGCCGGCGCGGTTCGCGTCCGGGATCGGGGATCCGGTGCCGAGCAGCGTGACCTTCATCGGGCGAAGGGTTGGGTGAGGACCGGCGTCGCTTCGCCGCGAGTGGCGATGAGCGCGGCCTGCTCGATCGCCGCCTCCCGATGGGCCAGGGCTTCCATGTAGCCCGGGAACGCCGCGAGGGCCAGGAACGCATGACGGCTGGGATACCAGACCGCGACGACCTCGTCGTATTCGTCGTGGTCGCAGCCGATCACGGTCTCGGCCGCGTCGGTGGCCCAAAGGATCTCGCCGCCGACGGACTGGATCGCACCGTAGGCGACGACCCCGTAGCGCAGGTACGCCTCGCGTCCACTGACGTCCACGTCGACCCCGGTGGTACCCGCCGGGTACTGGGCCCGATGGTGGTAGCGGTTGAGGTTGAGCATCACGACGGGCTGGTCATCGGCGTGGGGGTGGGCCGCGACGGCGGCGAGCCGCTCGTCGAGAGGGCTCACGTGGTCGGTCATGGTGACTCCTCGGATTCAATCGGAGAACAGGGAGAGCAGGAGGCGGTTGACGATGGTCTCGGCGCGCCGCGTCGAATGACCGGCAACGGTGCGGAGTTGGTCCATGGTCTCGAGGCTCGCCACGGTGTCGAGCGCGTCGAGGGTCTCGGCCCGCACGCGGGTCGGCCGTCCCTCGAGTTCGGGTGCGAACAGCTCCGCGAGTTGGTCGCGGAGGAGCGTCCGCCGGAACGTGATCGCCTGGGTGATCGTGTCCGACTGTGCGGCGAAGCGCCACGCGGCGCGGGTGGCGACCGCGGTGGCGTCGTAGATGCGCGTGCGCTGGGAGACGAGCGCGGCGACGCGGCGCTCCAGCGACCCGTCGGCCACGGGTGCGGCGAACATCGGTCCGACGCGCGCGACCTGCGATTCGATCGCGGCGGCGGCCAGCGAGTCGAGATCGTCGAAGTAGCGGAAGACGGTTCGTTCCGACACGCCGGCGCGTGCGGCGATCTTGGCCGCGCCCGGCTCGGGGTCACCTTCGTCGTAGTACGCGAGGAGGGCGTCGACCACGAGCTGGCGCCCGCGTTCGGTGCGCAGACGACGACGGTCGACGGAGTCCTCTGCCGCATTCGCCATGGCGGGGACCCTAAACAAATGTCAGTGAGACTGTCAAGAGTTGGCGGCGGCGTACCCCTCGCTGAAGAACGCGGCCGCTCGCACCGCTGGATCCGGGGCGGACAGCAGCTCCGAGTAACCGAGGCGGGCGAAGCTGCCCGCATTCCAGAACGGATGGTCGTCCGGGTTCCACGGACCCACGTACAGATAGGGGAGTTGATAGCCGGCGTCACCCGGTGAGGCGCCGTAGTTGGCGCGTCCCGCCTCCGAGCCGAGGTCGAGCGCGAGGTCGAAGTGCTCGGGCCAGAGCTGGATCTCCGACGGGGTGTCGTCGGGGCGGCTCGCGCCGAAGTCCGACAACACGCGCTGACCGAAGCCGAACCAGTCGGTCAGGATCTGTGCCATCGCCGGGTCGACGACGAGCGGCGCGTCGGGACCGGCCGGGGTGGTCGGCGTGAACACCCCGGTGTCGGCGCCCGGATCGATCCCGACGGCCTCGGCCGCGGCCCGCAGCGTGGTGATCGGGGACCGGGTGGTATTGCTGCGGTCGGTGATGGACAACTCGGTGCCGGTGATCGTGATCGTCCGGCCATCGAAGGGTGGAGTCGTGACGCCCGCCTCAGCCGGGCGGAGGCCGATACGACCGGTTGCCCCGTGCCGGGCCGGCGCCAGGACACGCTCCGCGAGGGTGTGCCACGACGTACGGGTGGTGACGTACACGTCGACGTCGGGAATCGGACTCAGCATCGAAACCTCCTCGAGGGCTCTCTTCCGTCTCCGGATCATGCGATGTGTTGCACATCTTGTCGAGCGACAGGCAGCGAGTCCCACGTGCGGCATGACGTTCAGGAGTCCGAGCGAACGAGCAATGAGGGAGTGCGAGCGAGCGAGCAATTAGGTTGTCGCCGTGTCCACTGCCCAGCCGCTTTCCGGGGTCCGGATCATCGAGTGCTCGATGCTCGGACCCGCTGCCATCACTACTGCGCTCGCCGATCTCGGTGCCGAGGTCATCAAGGTCGAACCGCCGACCGGTGACTATGTGCGCCGCATGACGTGGCCCATCGTGGAGGGCGTCTCGCTGATGCACCTGCACGTGAACCGGGGCAAGCGCAGTATCGCGATCGACCTCAAGTCGGCCGAGGGCATTGCGGTGTTCGAGGAGTTGGTGGCCACGAGCGACGTGGTGGTCGAGGCGATGCGGCCCGGTGGGCTCGCACGCCGGGGACTCGGGTTCGACCGGCTCCGGGAACTCAACCCGCGCATCGTGTTCTGCACGATCTCGGGGTATGGCGCCACCGGCCCCTACCGGGACCTTGCGAGCCACGGCATCGCTTACGACGCGTGGGCGGGGATCTTCGAACCCGAGATCGATGACGCGGGTTACCCGGCCATTCCCAACCATGTGTCCATCGGGATCAACGCCGCGCCCCTCTTCGGTGCGCTCGGGATCCTCGCGGGAGTGATCCAGGCGCGCGCGACCGGGGTCGGCGCCCAGATGGAGGTCGCGCAGTCCGATGCGGCCGCGGCGTTCGACTGGTACCGGGAGGAGACGTACCGCGCGTACGAGCGGCCCGAGTCCGAGGTCACCGGGAACGCGTCCGACGATTTCGTCCGCCGCGAACCTGCCATCGCGGGTATGCGCGGTGGTGTGCGGTACCAGGTGTACGCGTCGACCGACGGGTTCGTGCTCTTCATGGCGAGCGAGCAGCACTTCTGGAAGAAATTCTGTGAGGCGCTCGACCGCAGCGAACTGTTCGACCGGTGGCCCGGCTCGCAATACGGCGACCATGCTCGCGGCAACCGCGAACTGCAGGCCGAGTTGACGGGGATCTTCGGCACCAAGACCACCAACGAGTGGGTGCAGTTCGGGATCGACGTCGACGTGCCACTCGCGCCGTGCCATACGCCGAAGTCCGTCGCCGACGACCCGCAGTTCCGCGACCGCCTGCAGTGGTTCCCGACCGAAGCACTGGGCGCGGAGCAGTTGCCCTTCCCGGTCAAGATCACCGGTGCCGACCCTCTCGTGCCGACCAAGGCCCCGACGGTGGGGGAGCACACCGACGCCGTGCTCGCGGACGTCCTCGGTTACGACGCCGAGCGGATCGTCGCGCTGCGCGCGGCCAACGCCGTTGTCTGAGCCGCCGAGCAGCTTGGAGGCCCGTGTCGGCCGCCCAGGTATGCGCGAGTGTCACCCGAACCGCCTCGAGCGCTTGTCACTTTGGACGCGCTCAGCGTCCTCAAGCTGACA
>JBDUBS010000043.1:0-2027 GCA_040003875.1 Acidimicrobiia bacterium
CCTCGGCCACCTTGATCGGGTCGACCTCGCCGATGAGGTCGGCGATCGACGTGTCGGGGGTCGCGAGCTTCTCGCCGTAGCGACGGTCTCGGTGCACCCATTCGATGGGGGTCTCGTCGCCGCGTTCCGCGACGAGTAGGCGCCCGTGGTGCGAGACCGGCGCGTAGGGGTCGTCGTTGATCTCGCTGCCCGCGACGATCGGCATCCACTCGTCGAGCAGGTTGGTGAGCGACCGGATCATCCGGGTCTTCGCCTGCCCGCGCTCACCGAGAAAGATGATGTCGTGGCCGGCGAGGAGTGCGTTCTCCAACTGCGGCATCACGGTGTCCTCGTACCCGAGCACGCCGTCGACGAGCGGCTCGCCCGCTGCGACCTTGGCGATCGCGTTCGTGCGCAGCTCGTCCATGACCGACCGGGAGACCCATCCGGACGCTCGCAGCTCTCCCAGCGTTCCAGCACGGCTCATCTGGTTGGTCTCCTCCGGTCGCGGACCTGACTCGCGCACCTTAGAAGAGAATCGATGCGAACGGTCCTCGACGCCGGGGACTGCGAGCTCAGTTCGGTGCCGGAAACCGATCGTTCATGAGACCGTCGAACGCGGTGACCACCGGCACGTCACGACCCTGCCACCACGCGGCGAAGATCTCGGCGAAGAGTTCCACACCGTTGGTGGTGGCGTAGTCCGAGACCTGCTCCACCAGCGCCCCGTGGGCCCGGCGCCACTCGACGGGCGCGTCGGGACTCCGACCGCGCAACGCCAACTCCACCGATTGCACGCCGAGCGCGCGGCCGATCCGAGCGCGGAACTCGGCCGTGTCGGCGATGCGCCCGTGGCCCGATAATCCGTCGATGCCGTGGCCCACCTCGTGCGCGACCACCTTGTCGACACCCAACGCGGAACCGACGGGCCGACTCGACGCTCGGTACGGGTGCGCGACCGGCCGCCCGAGTTCCGCGTTCACGTACCGCGCGACGAGCGTCTCCACCGCGTCGGCGGTGACGTGGGCCGGATTGATCGTGATCCGGCCTCCCCCGGCTTGGCCCGACACGTGACCTTCCACCATCTCGAGCGCGGCCATTCCGAACACCACGGGCGGGATCTGTCGAGCCACCGCGGCGAAGCGCCGGAAGAGCCCGAGCATCGTGTCGAGGGCCGCCGCAAGCGACTCGACCATCACCGCCGGGCCGAGCGGTGCCACGACTTGCACACTTCGATCGGCACGCGTCGCCGTCACCCGCACGCAGCCCGCCATCCCCGTCTCGGATCGCCAAGCGAGCCGCACGAGCGGGTTCCCACCGTCGATCTTCACGAGCGCGTCGGGGAGCAACTCGTTCAGCGCGGTCTCGACTACGACCCGGTCGAGCACCGGCCAGGTCGGCGTGATCTCACCGTCCCAGCCAGTGGTGTCGCGGACGAGGTCGGCCCGCAACGCGGCGGAGAACCCATGCACGCGCGCCGCGGTCCGCACCACCGCGTCGTTCGCCTGCAGCCGGATGCGAACACTGCCGGTCGCCCGCGCCACGACGCGCACCTCGGTCAGGAGCCGCGCCGCATCGACGCGGCCGAGTCCGAACGAACGGGCGGTCCCGAGGGCGACGTCGAGACCGCCGTCATCGGCGGCCCACGACGCGACTCCGACGACACCCAACTCGTTGGCGACCTCGATCGCACCGCGATCTGTACTCTCCGACACCCACCAACCTCCGCCAACGGTTCGATACGATTCCATTCTCACGCAGTCTTGCGGGGGACCCGCGTCGGTTCTTACACCGCGCCACGAGAGTGTCCGTCATGGCGACGATCACTCTCCCCCGGCCCGGCGGATCGCGCGGCCGACGCGATCCGTCGGCTCCCCGGCGCGCCCTGCCGTAGTCTCGGCCGGATGCCCGCGCCACCGGATCCCCCACCGGTCGACCTCTCGGGCCGGTGGCGCGCCCACACCCAGGACGGCGACCTCGCCCGCCGGTTCGTGGAGCCGGGCTACTCGACCGAGGCCTGGCCCGAGATCGACGTGCCGAGCCACTGG
>JBDUBS010000081.1:0-2026 GCA_040003875.1 Acidimicrobiia bacterium
TGGCGTAGATCCCCGACATGATGGTCAACACCCCGCCGAACCAGAGCGCGACGCGAGCACCCGGGAAGCTGTACGAGAAGCCGCCGAGTTGAATGTGCTTCGTCGACCCGAAGAGCGAGAACACCCAGTCGGACAGATCGGCGAGGAGCGGCGACACCGTCAGCGAGAGCAGGAGACAGAGCCGGACGACTGCGTAGAGCGTGGCGAACGTACGACCGCGGAGTTCGTCGGACACCGCTTCCTGGATCATCGTGAACCCGGTGACGTACGCCGTCGCCGCGCACGCACCGACCGTCGCGATCAGGAGCGCGGTGATCCCACCGACGTTGAACGCGACTGCGGCGATCAGGAACGAGCCGCAACCGATCACCGCGCTCGAGAACACCATCTCGCGCGGGAGTCGCTTCTGGAACCCCAGGATCGCGAACAGGCCGATCGCCGCTCCGGTACCGAGCGCGAACAGCATCACACCGAACTGCGCGCGAGAACCGAGCACCTCGGTCGCGTAGACCGCACCGAGTGGCACCATCGCGCCGGCGCCGATGATCCCACCGCCGAGACCGACGATCACCGCTCGGCTGAACGGCTCCGAGCGCATGAACTTCACGCCCTCTTTGATCTCGCGGATACTCGATGCGAGGTCGATCTTCTGTGTGTTGTCGCGGTTCCGCCGCGGGATCGGAAGCCGGAAGACGATCAGCGCCGACGTCACGTACGTGATCGCGTCGAACCACAGGGACACGACGTCCTTGTCGACCTTGAGCGACTTCAACGCGTCGAAGCCACCCAACCACGTGGCCACCACCGCCAACACCGCCGCGATCCCCGCACCGAGCGGCATGGTCCCGTACGACGCGACGAGCGACAGCGTGTTCGCCGAATCCAGCTTGTCGCTCGGGACGAACTGTGGGACCGAGGCGTCCTTCGCTGGACCCCAGAGCAACGTCATGATCTCGATGAAGAACGAGGCGACGACGAGCAACCACAAGCTGTTGACGAACGGCAACGTGCAGATCAGCCCGGCCCGACCGAGATCGCACAGCACCATGATCTTGCGCCGGTCGAACCGGTCCACCATGACACCACCGAGGGTCGCCAGGAAGAACCCGGGCAGCATGCGGGCACCCATGACGAGGCTGATGGCCGCGGCCGAGTTGTTCGAGAGTTGTGCGGTGATCCCGAGGATCGCGAACAGGCCGACCCAGTCGCCCAAGCTCGAGAAGACCTGGGCCAGCCACAGCTTGAAGAAGGTGCGCGATCCGAAGAGTCGGAACGACTCGGTGGGGACCGGCGTCGCTTCACCAGCCCCGCGGATGAACGGGGCCGGGTCCGCGCCGGGTCGACGACCCGGGAAACCCGACGCGTCGTCAGCCGGCGGCGTCACTGCTACCGAGAGCCTCGACCGCCGCCGCCTTCTTCGCCGCCGCCTTCTTCGCGACCGCGCTTGTGCCCTTCTTCACCACACGGGTGGTCCCGACCGTCGGCTGCTTCGCAACCTGCTTGCCCGGCTTCTTCTTCGCCGTCTTCTTCGCGGTCTTCTTCGCGGTCTTCTTCGCGGTCTTCTTCGCCTTGGTGGAGGGTCCCTTGGCCGCGCGCTCCCGAAGGAGATCGAGTGCGTCCTCGAGGGTGAGCGTCTCGGGGTCCAACCCACGCCTGATGGTCGCGTTCGTGGCTCCGTCGGTCACGTAGGGCCCGAAGCGTCCGTCGAGTACTCGGATCGGCTTGCCGGTGTCGGGACTCTCGCCCAGCTCGGCCAGCGGTGGCTTCGCTTGCTGACCGCGCCCACGCTTGGGCTGGGCGAAGATCGCATCGGCCTGCTCCAAGGTGCACGAGAAGATCTGGTCTTCGGCCTCGAGGCTCCGACTGTCTGTGCCCTTCTTCAGGTAGGGCCCGTACCGGCCGTTCTGGGCGGTGATCTCGTTGCCCTCGGCGTCGGCACCCACGACGCGCGGCAGCGACAGCAGTTTCAATGCGGTCTCGAGATCGATGGTGTCGGGGTCCATGCTCTTGAACAGTGACGAGCGCG
>JBDUBS010000125.1:0-2023 GCA_040003875.1 Acidimicrobiia bacterium
GCCGCGGGTGAGCCACTGAGATGGCCAGTGGGAAGATCGCCACTGCCACCACTCCGTCGTAGAGCGCCGCCAGGACGATGGTGCGCAACGAATGCACGGCGAACAGTTGTTCCTGGCCGACGAGCGCGCCCAATCCCACGAAGAGCAGCCCGGCGACCAGGCCGGCGCTCACGGCGATGGCGGGACGAACCCAGTGCGCAGGCCGCGCCAGGGTGTTCTGCATGGCACCGACGAGATAGGCAGTGAGCGCGAAGGAGAGCGCGGCAAGACCCAGCGGCGTCTGGAGGAACAGGTCCGACGCGAGGCCGGCCGCGAATCCGAACGCGGCGCCGGTCTCGGGCCCGTACCGCACCCCGATCGCCACCGCGGCGACCAGCCCGAGGTCGGGTACGACGCCGGCCACCCGCAAGTGCGGGAACACCGCGGTCTGGAGGACCGTGAGCAGGATGAGCAGCAGCGCGAGGCGGATGAGACGAACGGCCATCACGGCACCGGCCATTGGAGGACGCGCACGAACTCGGTGGTCGACGCGTCGGCCAGGAGTCGGATGGTGACGCGTTGGGTCAGATCACCCGGCCGCTTGCGTACGGCCACGACCTTGCCGACCGGGACATCCGGCGGGTACGGGCTTTGGAACGGGCCCTCCGCGCTCCCGATCGTGACGAGGTCGTCGCCCACCTTCACGTCCGACGTCGCCTCCAGCGCGTCGAGGGTCTGGAGCGGCGTGTCCGGGTTGCCGTTGAGCACTGCCTTCACCTGCGAGCGCGTGTCTCGGAGACCGACGCCGGAGTCACGATCGGTGAGGAGGAGCACCGTGGCGCGTCGAACAGACACGCGAGCGATCCGACCCAGCAGACCGGCGCCGCTCACGACCGGCATGTTCGTCCCGACCCCGTCGTCGGTTCCCTTGTTCACGGTGACGGTGGCCTCGAAGTTGCCGGGCGAACCGATGACAATCTGCGCGTCGACTCCGGGAATCGTGGGGGCGAACGGCAGCTTGGCCAGTTGCTTGAGCTTCTGGATCTCGATCCGCGCCGCACGCCCGGTTGCGACCTCACCGCGCGCGGCCTGGAGTTCACGGCGCAGCCGACGGTTCTCGTCCTTGATCGATCCGGCCTTGGTCACACCGTCCCACCAGTCCGCGACCGGGTTGAGCAGTTGGTCCACCCCGTCTTGCACCGGCGCGAAGGCGTCCCGGGCCGCGTTGCGCACGGTGCCGCCGAGACCGCTGTCGCCACCGCGGGTGTCGAGCGTGATCAGGGTGATCGACGTCAGGATCAACAGGATCAGAATGGTGCGTCGACGATTCGAACGATGATCCGCCACAGTTTTTCGCTCCGGCCGATCGGGCTCAGGAGTGTTTCTGCGAAATCATGTTCTTCTTGAACGGGGCCTCTTCCAGGTATTGACCCGACCCGATGACTACGGAGAAGAGCGGATTTTCCGCGATGGTGATCGGCATGCCGGTCTCGGATTCGAGCCGGGCGTCGAGACCGTGCAGGAGCGCGCCACCACCGGTGATGACGATGCCCCGTTCCATGATGTCGGCGGCGAGTTCCGGCGGCGTCTTGTCGAGCGTCACCTTGACCGCGTCGACGATCGCAGACACCGGCTCTTCGATCGCTTCGCGGATCTCCTCGGTCGACACCACGATCGTCTTCGGCAAACCGGTCACGAGGTCACGCCCGCGCACCTCGGCGTAGAGCTCTTCCTGGAGCGGGTACGCACTCGCGAGCGCGATCTTGATCTCTTCGGAAGTGCGCTCCCCCAACGCGAGGGAATACTCCTTCTTCACGTAGTTGATGATCGACTCGTCGAGTTCGTCACCCGCGATGCGGATCGACTCGCTGGCCACGATGCCGCCGAGTGAGATCACCGCGACCTCGGTCGTGCCGCCGCCGATGTCGACGACCATGTTGCCGGTGGGCTCGTGGACGGGCAGCCCGGAGCCGATGGCCGCGGCCATCGGCTCCTCGATGATGTAGACCTTGCGGGCCCCTGCGGCGTAGCCGGCGTCCTTGAC
>JBDUBS010000681.1:0-6704 GCA_040003875.1 Acidimicrobiia bacterium
CACTGACGGAGTTCACCGTGATCGTATGTTCGAGCGAACCGGGCAGGTTCGGGTGCTTCGAGGCCTCGTCCGCCATCGACGCGATAACCGGCACTCCGCGCTTGTACGCGGCGTTGATGGCCTGCTGGGCCTGACGCGGGTTGGTGATCGCGCCGAGGGCTTCCTGGACCACCGCCGCCTGGGAGTCGAGCCCGAACAGGACCCCCGCCGCGAAGCGGCCACCATCGGCGATGAACGAGTCGCCGACCCGCACGGGAATGAACGTGCACTGCGGGCAGGTCCCCACGTCACCCACGCCGTTGTCGGCCGCGGTCGAGTCCTCGGCTTCACCGGTGCCGTGGCCGTAGTTCACCGTGTCGAGCGGGTTGTTGTCGCCGTAGAGGAAGTCCCAGCCCGAGATGTCGTCGACGTAGCCGTTGAAATCGTTGTCGACCCCGTTGGAGTACGTGGGGTTCAAGATGAGGTCCTCGGGATCCGCGACTCCGTTGCCGTTGAGGTCCGGGATCGCACCGAAGTCGGCGATCGAAAACCGGCCGTCGTGGTTGCAGTCACCGCTCGCGGTCCCACACGGCGGCGTCACCTCGCCCCGGTTGATGTACGCGCGATCGGCGAGGTCGCGCATCGCGTTGGTGTCCCGCCACTTGATCCCGGAGTCGAGGACCGCGATCCGGACGTCGGATCGGCCGCGGGTGATGCCCCAGGCCAGGTCGACCGCGGCGCCCTTCTGCCCGCACTGGTTGTGGGGAGAGTCCTGGAGTTGCGGGTCACGGAGGCTGGTGCGCTTGTAGTTGTTCCGGTCGAACTCGGTCGGCAGGCTCGTGGGTTCGTCGGCCGCCGTGTACCGCCAATGGGTGCAGTCGAGGCCGCCGCCGACCGCGGCTCCCCCCTGCGTACTCGCCGCGGTGATCGGGACGAGCCCGAGCAACGCCACCGCCAACAGCACGATTCCTCGCCGCATGAGCCCCCCGAACTGCGCGAAACGCCCGAGGATAGGCGCGCGACGGCCGGGGAGGAAACGAGCGTGGGCAGCCTGGGCTCGCGCGTCAGGTGATCTTGAGTTCGGAGCGGTAGATGCGGCGCGGGGTGATGGCGTCGATCGCCTCGGCGATGCCGACGAAGATCCGCGCCGCCTCCGACTCCGGATCGGTGGCCACGATCGGCGCGCCGGTGTCGCCACCCTCTCGCAATGCCGAGACCAGCGGCACCCGGCCGAAGAGCGGGAGTCCGAGCCGGTCGGCCAACTCCTGGCCGCCACCGTGACCGAAGATCTCGTACGCGACGCCGTCGTCGCCCCGGAACCAACTCATGTTCTCGACCACGCCGATCAGGTCGAGTTCCACCTTCTGGGCCATTGCGGCAGCGCGCTGCGCCACCGCCTGTGCGGCCGGTTGGGGCGTGGTCACGATCACGACCTCGGCCCGCGGCAGGAACTGGCTCATCGAGAGCGACACGTCACCGGTGCCCGGTGGCATGTCGATGATGAGGTAGTCGGGTTCACCCCACTCGACGTCGGTGAGGAACTGCTCGAGCGCCTTGTGCAGCATCGGCCCCCGCCAGATGACCGCTTGGTCCTCGGGGACGAAGAACCCCATCGAGAGCAGCTGGACGCCGTGGGCCGACGGCGGGATCATCTGGTTCGTCTCGCTGAGTTCGGGGCCGTTCTCCACACCGAGCATGCGGGGCATCGAGAAGCCCCAGACGTCGGCGTCGATCGCGGCGACGTCCTTGCCCATCCGGGCCAGTGCCACCGCCAGGTTGGTGGTCACCGACGACTTTCCGACACCGCCCTTGCCGGAAGCCACCGCGATCACGCGGGTGCGGGCGTGGGTGAAAGGGTTCTCTCCGGGCACGCAGATCTCCTGGCGGGGGTTCGGATCGACGGTCGCAGACCGGCGTTCGTGGGCGGCTGACGGCGGGTGAAATTTCGACAGAACGCCCGCCGGACGCATTTCCACTATGGACGTAGGTAGAATACCGGCAATGGCTGCTCCCCTCCCGCTCGACGCCGACGATTTCAGCGCGGCCGTCACCGCGGTCACCAGCGCATTCGGTGATCCGACCCGGCGCGAGATCTACCTTGCGATCCGCGAGTCGGAGTGCGGGATCACCGCCGGCGAGGTCGCCGAGCAGTTCGAGTTGCACCCCAACGTGGCGCGTCACCACCTCGAGAAGTTGACCGCCGGTGGCTACCTCGTCGTGGCGGTCGGACGACCAGACGGTGCGCGCGCCGCCGGTCGACCGTCGAAGCAGTATCACGTCTCGGATCTCGATCATTCCTTGAACTTCCCGCCCCGCCGCGACGACCTGCTCGGCACCTTGCTCGCGCGAGCGCTCCAGACCCTCCCGGCCGAGCAAGCCGAGGCCCTCGCCGAGGAAGTCGGCTTCGACTACGGGCGGAGTCTGGCAACGCGCATGGCGCCGTCGGAAGGACAGAAGTCGGTCAAGGCCGCGCTGGCCACGGTCGCCGACGCACTCACCGCGCACGGCTTCGCGGCTCACGCCGAGTCGCGCGGATCTTCGCTCACCATCGTGAACGAACACTGCCCCTTCGGTGACGCGGCCCGCGAGTTCCCGCACGTGGTGTGCGCGGTCGACCGCGGCATGATCCGCGGACTGATGGCGGGGCTCTACGGCGAGACCCAGCCACACTTCGAGTCGAGCCGGCCCGACGGCGACGACCACTGCGTCGCGCGCGTCTGACCCTGTCCTGCGCCCGATGGCACGCGTCTATCTCGATCACGCGTCCTCGTCGCCACTGCGACCGTCGGCGTTCGAAGCGATGGTGCCGTACCTCCGTGAGCACTTCGCCGATCCCGGTCGCGTGCATTCCGACGGTCGCGTCACCCGCGTCGCCATCGAGAGCGCACGGGAGCAGGTCGCGGCGTTCGTCGGCGCCCGCCCGCGCGAGGTCGTGTTCACCTCCGGCGGCACCGAATCGGTGAACACCGCGATCTACGGCGCGGTGCGCAAGGATCCCGCCCGCACCGGCGTGGTCACCACCGCCGTCGAACACTCGAGTGTGCTCGACGCGTGCCGGCGTGAGGCCGGACCCGTCGTCACGGTCGGTGTGGATGCGCACGGTCGGATCGATCCCGCCGGCGTGCTCGCCGCCGTCTCCGAATCGACCGGGTTGGTCAGCGTGCAACTCGCCAACCACGAGGTGGGAACGTTCCAACCCGTCGCCGCGATCATCGAGGGTGCCCACGCTGACGGCGCGCTCGTGCACGTCGACGCGTGCGCCGCGATCGGATACGCGCCGGTCGACTTCGCCGCCATCGACGCTGACCTGCTCAGCCTGGCCGCCCATACCTGGGGCGGCCCGAAAGGTGTCGGCGCCCTCGTGATTCGGCGCGGCCTCCGCATCGCGCCCTTCGTCGTGGGCGGGGCGCAGGAGCGGGCGCGGCGGGCGGGTATCGAGAACGTGCCGGCAATCGTCGGGTTCGGCGCGGCGGCCCAAGCACATGAGTCGAGCGAGTACTCGGATGGGGCCGCCCACACCGACCGGATCCGGTCCGGACTCGCCGCCGCGGTCACCGGCATCACCTGGTATGGCCACCCCACCGACCGACTCGGGAACCTCGTGTGTTTCGGCGTCGACGGCGTCGAGGCGGAACCAATCCTGCTCGGCCTCGATCAGCAGGGCATCGCCGTGCACTCCGGCTCCGCATGCTCCTCGGAGTCGCTCGAACCGTCGCCGGTCCTCGCCGCCATGGGCGCGGCCGCCGACCAGTCGCTCCGCGTGAGTGTCGGCTGGAACACCACCGACGACGACGTCGACCGTCTGCTCGCCGTCCTGCCCGGAATCATCGACCGCATGAGAGGGTTAGGTACCCCATGATCCCCGTCCAGCGTCTCAATCACGCCGTGCTCTACGTCCGCGACGCCGCGGTCTCGGCCGCTTGGTACCAGGAGCACCTCGGCTTCGAGGTCGTCGAGCAGATGAGCGGTGCCGCATTCCTCCGGTGTGGCGGCACCGCGAACCACCACGATCTCGGGCTGTTCTCGGTCGGGCCCGATGCGCCCGGGCCCGAACGCGGACGGGTCGGTCTGTACCACCTCGCGTGGGAAGTGCCATCGGTGCACGACCTCACCGTCGCCCGCGACCTCCTCCGTCGCATCGGCGCGTATACGGGCGAAAGCGACCACGGCGTGTCGAAGTCGATCTACGCCCACGACCCGGACGGCAACGAGTTCGAGATCCTGTGGGCGGTGCCGCCCGCTCAGTGGGGCGAGTATGCCGAGCACGCCGTGGTACAACCTCTCGACCTCGCCGCCGAACTCGAAAGACACGGATGACCAACGACTGGCCCACGCTGGCGAACCGGCTGGAAGGCGCGCTTTCCCTCGCCGCCGCCCCGATCGCGATCACGTTCTCGGCTGAAGCGCCTGAGGGCGTCGCCGCATTCGACCGCCCGATGCCCGAGCCGATGCCCGACGGCCGCACCGGACGCGTCGCCGCGGGGTGCGTGTTCTGGACCCACGCCACCGAGCGCACCTTCTCCACCGTCAAGGCCGACCACGGGAACTGCTCGGTCGGCAGCCTGACCCACGGTTTCGTCACCCTCGACGAGGTCGCCCGCAACAGCGACGTCGCCGCGCTGCTCGACACCGGCTGGGTCACGATGGACGTCGTCCCCCAGATCCCCGTCGTCACCGAGGCACCGGGCGCGGTCACCTACGGGCCGCTCGCCGACACGCCGATCGAGCCCGACGTCGTACTCGTGCGCGTCAACGGCAAGCAGCTGATGGTGTTGTCCGACGCGATTCCCGGCCTGCGGATCGAGGGCAAGCCGCAGTGTCACATCGTGGCGATCGCCAAGGAGCAGGGTGAGATCGCGGCGAGCGTCGGCTGCGCGCTCTCACGCGTCCGCACCGGCATGCCTGCCACCGAGATGACCTGTGCGATCCCGGCGTCGAGGTTGGCCGAGGTCGTCGACTCCATCGAGCACAACGCCGTGGCCGACACCGCGGTCGCCCGCTACGCCGGCGACGACGCCCAACGTTTCGCCTGACCAACCCGAATTCCGCGCTTCGGCGTCACACAGCCACCAATACGCGGGTTGTGTGACGCCAGAGTGCGGGGGTTACTTCTTGGCGGCCTCGTAGTACGGGTTGGTGCCGCTGGCGTGATCGGTCACGTCGACCACCTCGGTGATCTCCGGGACCGCATCCAGGATGGCAACCTCGATGCCCTGCGACATGGTCGCCGCGGCCATGCCACAGCCCTGGCAACCGCCGCCCATCCGCATATAGGCGATCGAACCCTCGACCGCGACGAGTTCGGCGAAGCCGCCGTGGCTCGCGATCTGCGGGTTGATCTCCACTGCGAGGATCTCGATCACCTTGGCGATCACCGGATCGTCAATGTCGAGGTCGGGCATCGGACCCATGCCCGGCGGCGTGGGCGAGTTCGGGTTCTGGAGCACCATCCCGCCCCCGGAGAGATCGAGGGTGGAGCCCCGGATCGCCTCGACGTGCTCGCCCGGGACCACGACCGAGATGTCGTCACCGTGCTGGACGACGTCTTCGGCGCCGGCCTCGTCGGTACGCCGGAAGTACATGTCGTAGGTGAATGCGGTGCCCGCAGTGCCGGTGACCTCCACCCACAACGAGAGCGTGTCGGGCTCCGGCTCGCCGCCCCGGACCTCCAGGACCCGCGCCCGGGCGGCATCGGTGAGGTGCAGGAGCGGAACGGCAACGTCGGTCATGTGCACCATGATACGCCCATGCCCCGGGTTCTCCTCCTCGTGCCCACGGCCACGTACCGCGCGCCCGACTTCGTGCGGGCGGCCAAGGCGCTCGGAGTGGAGCTCGTCATCGGCTCCGAGGAGGCACCGGTGTTCGGCGAGAGCGGACGATCCGTGCAGCTGCCGTTGGACGATCCCGACGCCGCGGTGGCGGCGATCGAGGCCCTCGATCGTGCGCATGGCATCGACGCCGTGGTCGCGGTCGACGACCAGGGCATCGTGGCCGCGGCGGCCGCAGGCGAGCAGCTCGGGTTCCCGCACAACCCCGCCGACGCCGTCGCCGCCACCCGGGACAAGCTCACCCTGCGCGCCCGGCTCGACGCATCCGAGGTGCCCCAACCCGCGTTCGGCACCACCCCCGACGCGGTCGGGTACCCCTGTGTGGTGAAACCCGCCGGGCTCGCGGCAAGTCGGGGCGTGATCCGCTGCGACTCCGCCGCCGAGTACGACACCGCGGTCGCGCGGATCGGGGCGTTCTGGACCGGGCCGCTGATCGTGGAGCAGTACGTGCCGGGGGCCGAGGTGGCGGTCGAGGCCCTGCTCGCGGACGGCGTGCTCACCGTGCTCGCGATCTTCGACAAGCCGGATCCCCTCACCGGTCCGTTCTTCGAGGAGACGATCTACGTCACCCCGTCACGTCTCCCACCGACGGTGCAAACCGCGATCGCCGGACTGGTGGAGCGCGCCGCCGCGGCCATAGGCCTCACCGAGGGTCCGGTCCACGCGGAAGTGCGCGTCGATCTCGCCGCGCCCGATACGCCCGCGCTGCACGTGATCGAAGTGGCGGCCCGGACCATCGGCGGCCTGTGCGCCCGCACGTTGCAGTTCGGTGCCGGGATCTCGCTCGAGGAAGTGGTGCTCCGGCACGCGCTGGGCATGGACCTCAGTGAGATCAGGCAGATCAGCGCGGCGAGCAACGGCGCGACCGCGTCGGGCGTGATGATGCTCCCGATCCCG
>JBDUBS010000279.1:0-6686 GCA_040003875.1 Acidimicrobiia bacterium
GTGATCCCGTTCGACTCCGACGACGAGGCGATCAAGATCGCGAACGACTCGATCTACGGTCTGGGCGGCGGCGTGTGGTCGAAGAACCTGGAGCGCGCGCACTCGGTGGCGGCAGGCATGCGCACCGGCACCGTGTGGATCAACGACTACCACATGATCACGCCGACGGAACCGTTCGGTGGCTACAAGCAATCAGGGATCGGGCGTGAGCTCGGCGACTACGGCTACAACGAGTACCGCCAGATCAAGCACGTGTGGCAGAACACCGCCACCGATCGCAACGGCTACCTGCACTTCTCGGCGCTGAGCGGCAACATTTGAGAGTGACCGGCACCGCCGCGGCGGCGCGCATCGTCGAACGGGCGAAGCGTGACCGTCGCGGCGCGTTGGTCTTCACGATCGGCACTGGTTGTTGCGAGTCGACCGCCCCGTTCCTCTACGAGGACTTCTGGCCCGGACCCGACAGCGAGACGGTCGGTGAGGTCGGGGGAGTGCCCGTGTTCGCGCCCGAGTATCTGCGCTCGCTGTACCCGGGCGAGGACAGCGTCGTGGTCGACGTCGAGGACGGTCTGATGGCCGAGTCGATGTCGATCGAGACCGAGTACGGCTGCCGGTTCGTCTTGCGTGATCGTGAGGGCACAGTGGTCGAAAGCCCGACGACCGCGCCCTGCCACGTTCCCGAGTCGGTGTCGGCGCTGCGCGCCCGCGGTCCGCAGGAATTGCCGGAGGCGCTCCGCCGGGTCCGGATGCGTTGAGCACCACGAATGACACGCGCCGTGGCCCTCTGAGCCCGCGTCCTGAGGCGCAGGCTCGGCGGGCGGTGCACCTCGCGGGCCAGCGCGGCGTTTCGCCCGAGCGCGTGCCCGCCACCATCCCTTGATGTGGCACACCGTCTACGTCCACAGGATTTGGCCTCGTGCCGCTCAGCCCGGCGAGTGGTGCGACAGCCATTCAGCTTTGGCGGTGTCGTATCGCGCGGTGTTGCTGGTGATGACCGTGTCCGGGCACCGAGAGCGCCAGGCGGCCGCGCCCGGGAACGCGCCTGCGCCCTCCCAAACGATCACGTTCCCCGAACACGCCAACGGGCCCGTCGGCGGTTCGAGCGTCCCGTGGTTCGGTGGTTGGCGCGCCATGAACACGTTGTTCGTGATGACCACCGGCGGCGCTTGACTCGACCACTTGAAGAATCCGCCCGTGCCGGGGCTCGGCCCGCTGTACACCGAACGCATCGGCTCGAGCGCGCCAACATTGTGGTCGATCACCAGCAGGTTGGGGCGACCGTCGAGTTTCGACGACGCGGGCCGCGACGAGAACATCACATAACAACCGTCGAGCAGGTTGTCGCGGATGACACCCGAATGCACATAGTCGTTCTCGATGCAATCGTCGTGCACGTGTTGGACCCACGAACCCTCGATGTCGAAATCCTGCGCGCTGCCGCCCGCTCCGTCCTTCGGCTTGATCCCGTCTCCGGCATTCACGACGTGGACGCCGAAGACGGTGAACTCGGGCTGCGAGAAGCGCAGACCAGCCCGGTAATGCCACTTGCTCCACCGGTCCGTGTCGGGCCACTCGCCGATCATCACCCCACCCACCATGCACGCGCCCCGCGCATCGCCGAGGAAACTGACCTGGTAGTCGCCGACCCCGGTCCATATGGCGCCGACCGCCATCAGGGTTGTGCCCGCGGCGACGGGATCGACCCGAGCCGCCTGAAGACCAGTGACGGTGATCCGGGGCTTGGTCTGCTGGCACGTGACGGGCCGCGACGGCTGACCGTTGCATCCCGGCACCGCGAGGGGAAGTACTGCCAAAACCGTCAAGACCGCGCGCATCGGGCCTCCTCCCGCCGCCCGCTCGCAGTGATGCACGAACCGACGGCATCCATTCGCCTGCCGTGTTGCACCCTCTTGGGCGAAATAGAACCTAATGTCCGGACTTCCCCACCACAAGGCTCGAGGGCAAGGCTTCCGGTCGGCCGGTCGGGCCGGTGACCGCCCCGGTGAGTAATGGCCAATTGGACCCATTCGTGATGCACAGCTAGCTTCCCGGCCGCAGGGGTTGGTGACGGGCAGGGCACACGATGACCACGAGTCTCCGGGGGGTGACGAACACGGCTTCGACGGGGTCTCGCCGCGCGGCGCTCCCGGGCCGGAGACCACGGCCTCGGACCGTCCCCCGGGTCACCGGCGCTCCGCGCACCCGCCGTTGGTGGCGGATCGGGTTGATCGCGGTCGCGGTCATCGTGACCGCAACGGTGGGGTTCAGTCTGGCGGTGTGGTCGCGGATCGACCGACGTCATCTCACCCTCCCCGGATCAGCCGGTGGCACGACCTACCTCATCGTCGGGTCCGACTCCCGCGCCTTCGTCCAATCCGCCTCGGACCGAGCGCGATTCGGATCGTCGACCAAAGTCGGCGGCGAGCGCGCCGACGTGCTGCTCGTGGTGCGCCGCGTCGGCAACACCACCACGGTGATGAACATCCCGCGTGATCTCGTCGTCATCTCCGCCCAGGGCGCACCAACGCGAATCACGATGAGTCTCAGCGCGGGGCTGCAGTCGCTCGTGGACGTGACCTGTCACTCGCTGGGCATCGGCGTCGATCATGTCGCGCTCGTCCACTTCGACGGGCTGCGCGATGCCATCGATGCGGTCGGCGGCATCGACGTCGCGGTACCGACGCCCATCCGCGACACCACGACCGGCCTCGACATTCCACGCGCCGGGACCTCCCACCTCGACGGCCAGCAGGCGCTCGCACTCGTGCGCTCACGCACCGGCGAGCGCCTCGTCAACAACAAGTGGGAGCCGGAGCCGCCGTCGGCCTCGGAGCGGGGCGGTCGTGCCGACACCGTGTTGCGCGCCCTCGGTGCGCGCGCGCCGATGTCCCTGACTACTCCGATCGTCGACGCCGAGAAACTGTGGGCGTTCGCCGGGGCCGTGACCGTCGACGACGGACTCGGTCCCTCCGGGCTCCGCGCACTCGCGTCCACCCTGCAATCCCTCCACACCGCCACGCGTGCCGATCTGCCCGTCGCGTTTCATCCCGGTGTCGTACCCGAGGCATTGGCACGGCCGGCCGCCGTGACGATGCTGCGTCGTTTCCAGGAGCCGTCAGCGGACTGCACGCCGCGGCTGCCCACCATCCGATCAGGAGGCTGACCCATGAACCCACTCACCACCCTCGCCCGCCGCCGGCTGGTACCGCTGCTCGTGGTTGCACTCGGGATGGCGGGATCGGCCTCGGTCCTGGTACTCGGGACGGCGAACGCGGCGAACCCACCGGTGACCCTCACCCCGACATCGGGGCCTCCGGGGACCGCGATCACGGTCCAGCTGCCGAGTGCATGCGGGTCGGCATCCGGTCCGGCCCACCTCTACCTCTCCGCCGAGTCCGTCGTCGGGGCGGCGGCGTTCCCTGGCGTCAACGTGGCGGTCCCGACCAACGCACCCGTGACCCAAGGGGTCCTCGACGCACCCGCGAGTTCGCCGGCGGGTTCGTACCTCGTGAACGCGTACTGCCAACCCGATGTCGATCCGCCGACCAGTTACGGCCAGGCGACCTTTCTCGTGACCGACGGCAGCCCCCTGCCACCGCTCACCGTCACGCCCACATCCGGCACGATCGGCACGGTCATCGACGTCGCGGCGCCCTGCGCACCCGCCACCGGACAGCCCACCGCGTCGCTTTCTGTCGTGCTGTTCTCGCCGACCCAACCCGACCAGATCGCCTACGGCAGCAACTCGGGTGTGGGCCCGACGTTGCACGCCGAGGTCACCGTGCCGTTCGGTTTCCCCATCGGTGACGCGAAGGTCGCGGCGTCGTGCTTCGACTACCTCAGCACCTCGACCTTCGCCGAAAGTACGTTCGCGGTCGCGGCGGCGGCGCCGTCCGCTCTCTCCGTCAACGATCTCGACCATGGCGTGACCCCGTCCCAGCTCGTCGAGTCGTTGACGGGTGGCGGACTGGCATCGATCAGCAACGTCACCTACACGGGAGCCAATGGCGCTGCCGGTGCCTTCGCCGACACCGGCACCGCGGTCGGCTTCGGCGCCGGCGTGGTGCTGGGAAGCGGATCGGTCCAGACCACGTCGAGCTCCTCGTCGTGCTCCCGCGGTGTGGAAGGACCGAACACCTGCCCCGGGAATACGACCGATTACGGAACCAGTGGCGACGCCGACCTCACCGCGTTGGCCAACGTCACGACCAACGACGCTTCGGTGCTCGAGTTCGACTTCGTGCCGCAGTTCTCCACTGTGCAGTTCGACTACGTCTTCGCGTCCGACGAGTACAACGAGTTCGCGAACAGCCCGTTCAACGACGTGTTCGGCTTCTTCGTCAATGGCGTCAACTGCGCCACCGTCGGAACCGACCCCGCCGTGCCGGTCTCGGTGAACACGATCAACGGCGGGAACCCACTCGGCACCGACGCGCATCACCCCGAGCTCTATCGCGACAACTCCGCCGGAGCGCTCGACACCGAGATGGACGGGCTGACCACGGTGCTCCATTGCAACGCACTCGTGACGCCCAACGCGACCAACCACATGAAGCTCGCGATCGCCGACGGTTCCGACGGCTCCCTCGACAGCAACGTCTTCATCGAGGCCGGCAGCCTGGTCAGCGGCAGCAGCATCACCGGATCCCTCAGCGACGGAACCCAGCACGGGGCCACGATCACCGTCCCCGCAGGAACCCCCGTCGTCGCGAGCTCGGCGCTCTCGGGAGTCACCGCGGCGACGGCAACGGGAACGGTCCACTACCGGTTCACCACCGGCGCATCGTGCGACACGGTCATCGCCGACGGCGGCACGAAGACGGTCACCGCCGGCACCGTTCCAGATTCCGATCCCGTGACGCTCCCCGCCGGCACCTACTCGATGGTCGCCTCGTACAGCGGCGACGTCGGCCACAACGCGTCGAGCATCGGATGCGGTGACGTCCAGCTCACCGTCACCGGAACCGGCGGGGCCCTCACCGTGAGCCTGACGCCCACCACCGATTCGGTCATGGTCGGCACGAACCACCTGTTCACCGCGGCCGTGACCCAAGATTCGGCGCCGCAAGCGGGTCTCCCGGTGATCTTCGCCGTGATCTCCGGCCCCAACGCGGGAATCCTCGGTGGGGGGATCACCGATGCCGACGGACACGTGACGTTCGGGTTCGCCTCCTCGTCGACGGGCACCGACGTGATGCGCTCGGCCGCATTCGTCGGCAGCGTTGCCACCATCTCGAACGACGCGTCCGTCACCTGGACCCAGCCACCGTCGGGCCTCGGCGTGACCGGTTCGACGAGCCCGCCGACGATCACGTCGGGCAGCACTGGGCGCGTTCATTTCGTGATCGACAACCCCGGGCCCGGATCCGCCGAGGGCGTCTACGCGGTCGTCTCGGTGCCGGCGGAGGCCACACCGATCGGCGCGTCTTCGTCCCAAGGTGGATGCACCGCGTTCGTAGGGAACCAGGCCATCTGTCTCATCGGTTCGATCCCCGAGGGTGGGAATGCGTCGATCGACGTGCTCGTCCGCGCCAACAACGCCTCGGTCGGAGCAAACCTGCCGGTGACCATCACGGTGCACTCGACCGGGAAGGACCCGGTCGGCGTCGACGCGGGCCCCGCGGTGATCGCCGCTTCACCCGACGAGGCGATCGGATTCGTCGGGCCGAGCCAGACCATCTCGACCGGCACCGATGCCACCCCGGCGAACCCGACGGTTGCATCGTTCCGTATGCCGAGCAAGAGCCAGGGCGCGCCGATCACGCTCCGACTCGAGACCGCCGGCGTCGGCACGTTCTGCGGTTCGCAACCCTGTAACGGAAAGATCATCTTCCTGTCGCCGTTCGAAGGAGTGAACAACCCGCGCTCGCCGGCCCGACTGAAGCTCACCTGGGACAAGTCGATCGCCGGACGCGGCACGAAGTCGCAGATCTACGTGCAGAAGCAGCCGGACGGACCGATCACCGTCGTGCCGACGTGCGACAACACCGACAAGCACATCGCAATACCGTCCCCGTGCATCCACGAGAAGGAGAAGCTCGACAACGGCGACATCATGTTCGAGATCGTGCTGCTCTCCGGCGACCCGAGGTTCGCCCGCCGGTAACCGCGTCAGCCCGCGCCCGCGGGACCGGCCCGCAACCCAGCTCGTCGCAACCGTCGCTGGACGGTCGACACGCGGCCCCGAGCTCGCCGGCTTCCCGACCCTGGGCGGTAGAAGCCGCTATTGCATATATGCTATAGGGAATGACCGCCGCCGACCTCGTCCTGACAGCGCGAAAGCGCTCGGGCCTTTCCCGTACTGCCTTGGCCCGGCGCGCCGGGGTTCCGACGTCGACGGTTTCTCGCATCGAGTCCGGCCAGGTCGATGCGACGATCACGATGCTCCAACGCCTGATGGCGGCGAGCGGCCGCCGTCTCGTCCTGCGCTCCGACAGTGCGAAGCGCGTTGCGTTAGCGAGTCTCGCCGACGCATGGTCACCTGCTTCGTGGGGCGAGGACATCGATTGGACGCGGCTGCGTGCGACCGTCGACTACCTCTTGGAACACCCGGGCGAGCTCCAAGCAGGAATCGCGGATCCACCACCTCGCTCGGGGAGCGCACGGCTCGACAATCTCTTGGCGGCGGTCGCCGAGAAGCTCGCCGACGATACAGGGGCGGAGCGGCCACGGTGGTGCCCGACGGT
>JBDUBS010000705.1:0-6662 GCA_040003875.1 Acidimicrobiia bacterium
ACTGGATGCCGGCGCCCAAGGCGCCGGGTGACGAGGGTGGCGACATCTCGGCGCCGGTCCAGCCCGACACGATGACCTTCGGGGTCACGGGTTCGGACGGCCGGTTCCAGGTCTTCGCCTACGTGCAATCAACCGCTCGGCACTGGGGTCTCACGATCAAGACCGATGTGGCCGACACCGCACCCGTGGTCGACAGCTGGGTGTCGGTGTACCCCGGCGCCGACTGGCACGAGCGGGAGACCTGGGAGATGTACGGCGTCGACTTCTCGGGCCACCCCAAGATCCGCCACCTCTACCTGCCCGCGGAGTTCGAGGGGCACCCGCTCCGGAAGGACTTCGCGCTCGTCGCACGCGAGGTCAAGCCCTGGCCGGGGTTGGTGGACGTGGAACCGATGCCCGGTGACGACACCCCGGACGACGCCGCCGAGGGGAGTAGTTGATGACCACCACCGAGACTCCCGGGTTCGAGGTCGATCCGTCGCTGTACCGCAATCTCGCGGACGCGCAGGTGAACGTCGAGATCGACAACGGCGACATGATCCTGAACCTCGGTCCGCAACACCCCGCCACCCACGGAACGCTCCGGCTCGTCGTCCGCCTCGATGGTGAGCGCGTGGTCGCGGCGGATCCGGTCATCGGGTACATGCACCGCGGCTACGAGAAGCTCACTGAGTTTCGGACCTACCCGCAGATCACCACCCTCGTGAACCGGATCGACTGGCTCTCGAGCTTCGCCAACGAAGTGCCGTTCATGGACGCGGCCGAGCAGCTCATGGGCATCGAGGCGCCGCCGCGCGCGCAGTACATCCGCACGATCCTCACCGAGCTCTCACGCATCGCGACCTTCCTGCTGTTCCTCGGGGAGATGGGCCTGCAGGTCGGTGCGCTGACGCCCGCGTTCTACGGATTCCGCGATCGCGAGCACGTGTTGAACCTCATCGAGGCCGCCACCGGCGGGCGGTTCCACCCGAACTTCGACCGCATCGGTGGCCTCAAGGACGACCTGCCCTGGGGCTGGATCGCCGAGTGCCGGGCGGCGATGGACAAGATCCTGCGCGGGTGCGACGACTTCGAGGACATCCTGGTCGGTAACGAGATCTTCGAGGCCCGCACTCGTGGCATCGGCATCATCCCCGGTGAGCTGGGAACGGCCTACGGAGTTTCGGGCGCCAACATCCGGGCCTCGGGCGTCGACTGGGACCTCCGGCGCGACGGCAAGCCGTACCTCGCGTACCCCGAGGTCGACTTCAAGGTCTGGACCCACCCCGACGGCGACTCGTTCGCGCGCTACTGGGTGCGCCTCCAGGAGACCCGCGAGGCCGTGCGCATCGTGTTGCAGTTGCTCGACTCATTGCCGTCCGGGCCGATCATGGCCAAGGTGCCGCGCATCATCAAGGTGCCCGAGGGCGAGGTCTGGACCGAGGTCGAGAACCCGCTCGGGCAGATGGGCTACTACATCGTCTCCAAGGGCGCGACGGGCCCCTTCCGCGTGAAGATCCGCTCCGCCTCGTTTTCGAACGTCTCGATCCTGCCTTGGCTCCTCCGCGGCGTCTACGTTCCGGACGTCATCACGATCATGGGCAGCCTGTACTTCATCCTCGGAGACATCGACCGCTAATGGTGAGCCACGCGGAGCGGAGCCAGATGTCGACGCGCGTCACCGCGATGCGGAGCGCGGCGTAATGGTTCTCGCGCTTCACATCGGGTGGGGGACCACTCTCGCGATCAAGACGATCATCGTCCTGATGATCATTCCCGCGGGTGCGCTGATCCTCGGGTACACGTTCCTCCTGAAGATGATGAGCCACATGCAGAGCCGCCTCGGTCCGATGGACCCCGGCGGCTTCCACGGCTGGTTCCAGCTCGTGGGCGACGGCATCAAGTTCCTCCAGAAAGAGGACATCATGCCGGCGGAGTCGGATCGTCGCGTGTTCGCGATGGCACCGGCGATCGTCGTGATCTCGACGTTCTTGATCTTCCTCGTGATACCGACGGGGCCACGGCTCGTCGTGCAGCATCTCGACGTCGGCGTGTTCTACGCGCTCGCGGTCTCGAGTCTCTCGGTCATCGGCGTGCTCATGGCCGGGTGGGCGAGCGCCAACAAGTTCGCACTGATCGGCGCCCTGCGCGCCGCCGCACAGCTCATCGCCTACGAGCTCCCGCTGCTGCTCGCGGTGGTCGGGGTCGTGATCCAGGCCGGCTCGATGAACCTCAACACCATCGTGCAAGCGCAAGCCAACGGTTCGATCTTCGGGTGGGACTTCATCGGGAACCCGTTCATCCTCACGCAGTTCGTCGGCTTCTTCCTCTTCCTCATCGCGGCGCAGGCCGAGCTCACCCAGACCCCGTTCGACATGCCGGTGGCCGAGTCCGAGCTCGTCGCCGGGTACATGGTCGAGTACACCGGCTTCCGGTTCCTGTTCTTCTTCATCGGCGAGTTCGGTACCGCGTTCGCGTTCGCCGCCCTCGCCGCGACCCTGTTCCTCGGCGGTTACGCCATCCCGGGGGTGACCGGGGGCCTCGCTGACCTCATCGGCCCGGTCGTCCTGTTCGTGAAGTTGATGGCCGTCGCGTTCCTGATGTTCTGGGTGCGCTTCACGTATCCCCGATTGCGGGAGGACCAGCTCCAGGCCATCGCGTGGAAGTACCTGATCCCGATCGGCCTGCTCAACATCATCGCGACCGCGATCATCAAGGTGGCCGTCTGATGGCATTGAAGAAACCGAAGCTCCCCGGTGTCGTCTCCGGGCTCGGGGTCACCTTCCGCACGATGATGGAAGGCGCGGTCACGGTCCAGTACCCGCATGAGCGGGAAGACCCGGCGCCGCGCGCGCGCGGCGTCATCGCACTGAAGGAAGAGAACTGCACCGCCTGCATGCTGTGCGGTCGGAGCTGTCCCGACTGGTGCATCTACATCGAGGGCCACAAGGAACTACGCCCGCCGCGCCGCGAAGGTGGACGCCCGCGCAGCGTCAACATCCTCGACCGGTTCGACATCGACTACGGGCTCTGCATGTACTGCGGGATCTGTGTCGAGGTGTGCCCCTTCGACGCGTTGTTCTGGAGCCCCGAGTTCGAGTACTCCGAACCTCGTATCGCCGATCTCCTGCACGACAAGGACCGCCTCGGCGAGTGGATGGACTCGGTCCCCGAACCCGAGCCGCTCGAACTCGGAGCCGACGTCAAGGGCAAGAAGTAGTGGCGAGGCCCGAGTGGTAGTCCAGAACATCTTCTTCTGGATCCTCGCGGCGGCGATGGTCCTGGCCGCGATCAGCGTCGTGCGGTCCCAGAACGTCGTGCACGCAGCGCTCTCACTGGTGGTCGTGATGGCCGGTGCCGCGGCCCAGTTCATCCTGCTGGCCGCGGAGTTCGTCGCCTGGGTCCAGGTGATCATCTACATCGGCGCGGTCATCATCCTCTTCCTGTTCGGGATCATGCTCACGCGCGCACCGATGCACGGCGAGACCCGGCTCGACAACGATCAACGGTGGCAGGCCGCGGCCGTCAGCCTCTTCCTCGCCGGCGTGCTCGGGACGCTGCTGGTCCAGGCGTTCGGCAAGAAGGAAGTCGTCATCAGTGGTGAGCGCGGTCGCGCGCTGCTCCACATCGGTAAGGCGGCGACCATCTCGGACTCGATCTTCACGACGTACGTCGTGCCGTTCGAGATCGTGTCGATCCTGCTACTGGCCGCGCTCGTCGGCGCCGTCGTGATCGCGCGGAGGGACTGACGTGATCCTCAACCAGTTCCTCGTGCTCGCCGCGGTCCTCTTCTGCATCGGGGTCTACGGCGTGCTCGCGCGTCGCAACGCGGTCCTCGTGCTCATGAGCGTCGAGTTGATGCTGAACGCAGTGAACATCAACCTGATCGCGTTCGCGGCGTATCTGCACAAGCAGTCCGGTGACGTGTTCGCACTGTTCGTGATCACGATCGCAGCCGCCGAAGTCGGAGTAGGTCTCGCGATCGTGCTGCTGATCTACCGGAACATGCACAGCCCCGATCTCGACACCGTCGAACAGCTGAAGGGATAGCGGCGATCGTGCTCGACTACGCGTGGGTCATCCCGGCCATCCCGGTGCTGTCCTTTCTCCTGATCCTGTTCTTCGGCAAGAAGATGCCCAAGGGCGGATCCGAGATCGGCATCGCCGCCGTCGGCTCGTCGTTCGTGTTGGCATGCATCACCGCGGTCCAGTGGTTCGCCCGAGTCGAGGACGCCACCAAGACCTCGGGTGGCGAAGCGGTCAAGGCGTTCGGCAAGGGACTCTTCGCGCACGCGGGCGGCGGCGAGGCGATCGTCACCCCGGTGGTCTCCACCATCAAGTGGTTCCAGATCAGCAACGTCACGGTCACGGTCGGGACGCGCATCGACGGGCTCGCGGTGATGATGCTCTTCGTCGTCACCTTCATCTCACTGCTCGTGCACGTCTACTCCACCGCCTACATGCACGACGACCGGCGCTATACCTACTTCTATGCCGCGCTCTCGCTGTTCACCGCGTCGATGCTCACCCTCGTCGTCGCGTCGAACACCCTGGAACTGCTCGTCGGCTGGGAGCTCGTCGGCCTCTGTTCGTTCATGCTCATCGGTCACTGGTGGGAGGAGCAGGAGAACACCAACGCCGCGCTCAAGGCGTTCCTCACCACCCGGACCGGCGACATCGGGCTGATGATCGGCGTGATCGTCACGTTCTTCGCCGCGAACCAGAGCTTCGATATCGGCAAGGTCAACTCCGCTGCCATCGCCGGCGTGAACGGTCACACCATCTGGTTGGTCGGCGGGGCGTGCCTGCTGATCGGCATCATCGGCAAGAGCGGTCAGTTCCCGCTCCACACCTGGCTGCCCGACGCCATGGCCGGACCGACGCCCGTATCCGCGCTGATCCACGCCGCGACCATGGTCGTCGCCGGCGTCTACCTCGGTGCCCGGGTCTACGGCGTGTTCTGGCAGGGCTTCTCGATCCACAGCGGTGGACTCAACGCGATGGCGATCGTCGGCGGGGTCACGATCCTCATCGGTGCGGCGCTCGCGTTCGTCCAGGACGACATCAAAAAGGTGTTGGCCTATTCCACCATCAGCCAGCTCGGGTACATGGTGATGGCGCTCGGCGTGGGTTCGTGGGTCGGCGCGGTGTTTCACCTCTTCACCCACGCGTTCTTCAAGGCGCTGCTCTTCCTCGGTGCGGGCTCCGTCAGCCACTCGGGTTCGCACCACTCCTTCGATATGAAGCAGGAGATGGGCGGGCTCCGCAAGTACATGCCGGTCACCTTCACCACGTTCATGATCGGCTCGATCGCGCTGGCCGGGATCTTCCCGTTCGCCGGATTCTGGTCCAAGGACGAGATCCTCGCGACCGCGGGTCAGAACGGGTTCGAGATCTTCATGGTGGTCGGGCTCATCGGTGCGTTGATGACCGCCGCCTACATGACCCGCTGCGTGTACCTCACCTTCTTCGGCGAGTACCGCGGTCACCACCACCCGCACGAGTCGCCGCGGGCCATCACGATCCCGCTGATGCTGCTCGCCGGCTTCAGCGTCATCGCCGGTTTCGCAAACGCGACCGCGTTCAACATCGAGAAGTTCAAGCAGTACATCGAACCGACGGTGGCCTTCCCGAAGGACATCTTCGGGGTCGAGTTCGACGTGACGCTCGCGACGATCTCGGTCTTCGTCGTCCTCGGCGCCATCGCGGTCGCTGCGCTGTTCTGGCTCGAACACAAACAGATGCAACGGTTCCGGGGCCTCACCGACCGCAGCGCGACCCTCAAAGCCGGCCACACGTTCCTCGTCAACAAGTACTACCTCGACCATCTCTACACCGACGTCATCGTGGGTGGCATCAAGGGGCCGATCGCCCAAGCCGCGTACTGGGTGAACATGAACATCATCGACGGCGTGATCAACGGCGCCGGCAAGGGCGCGACCATGCTCGGTCGTGTGGTGTACCGCGACGTCGACCAGAGGGTGGTCGACGGCGCGGTGAACGGGATTGCGAACGAGACGGATCGGGCCGGCGGCGTGCTCCGTCTACTGCAATCAGGTCGCGTGCAGCGTTATGCGCTCATGCTTTTCGCCGCGATCGGGCTCATCGCCCTCGCGCTCGCCATCTTCGGTTAAGGGAAGACGAGACATGAACTGGTTCGATCATTGGGCGTTGACGCTGGCGATCTTCCTGCCGGCCGTTGGGTTGGTCATCTTGCTGATGCTGCCCAAGGCCGAGGAGACCCTGGCCAAGGTCGTGGCGTTGGGGGCCAGCCTCCTGACCCTCGCGGTCGGCATCGGCATCCTCGCCGACTTCGACTACGACCGGGCCGGCAGCCTGCAGTTCGGCGTGAACAAGGCGTGGATCAGCGTCATCCACGCCCGGTACCACCTCGGGATGGACGGCATCTCGCTGCCGATGCTCATCCTCTCGATGTTCATCACGGTCCTGTGCATCATCTACTCCTGGAACCACTTCCCGGAACCGCACAACCCCAAGGGATTCCTCGCGCTGATCCTGCTCCTCGAGGTCGGCATGAACGGCACCTTCCTCGCCGAGGACCTGATCCTGTTCTTCATCTTCTTCGAGATCGTCCTGCTCCCGATGTTCTTCATGATCGGGGTGTGGGGCGGACCGAACCGCGAGTACGCGTCGATCAAGTTCTTCCTGTTCACGCTGTTCGG
>JBDUBS010000426.1:0-2008 GCA_040003875.1 Acidimicrobiia bacterium
TCCGAAATCGCTCGGTGTCCGGGTCGGGATCCCGGTGCAGACCACCAAGTCGGGCGCGGTGGACGCCGCCGCAACGATGGCCGGCGTCGCTGAACTGGCCGCGACCGGCGTGACTGCGGTATCGGTGGCACTCGGAAGATCGGTCCGGACCCGGGCCGACATCGAGCCGTACCTGCGTGACCTCGTCACCGCGCTGCGCGCCTGACCGCCCCTAGGATCCGCGTCCATGACGCATGATCTGATCGTTCGCAACGGGCTGGTGGTCGACGGTACCGGCGCCGAACCGGTGGCCGCCGATGTCGCCATCGACGACGACCGCATCACCGCCGTCGGCGAGGTCGACGGGCGCGGGACGCGTGAGATCGACGCCGACGGCCGACTGGTCACCCCGGGTTTCGTCGACATCCACACTCACCTCGACGCGCAGCTGGCGTGGGACCCGATCGGTTCGTCGTCGTGCTGGCACGGCGTGACGTCGGTGGTGTTGGGCAACTGCGGTGTCACCTTTGCGCCGTGCAAGCCGGCCGACCGGAACTTCCTCGCCGAGATGATGGAGTCGGTCGAGGACATTCCGGCGCACGCGATCATGAGTGGCCTGCCCTGGGACTGGGAGTCGTACGGCGAATACCTCGACTCTATCGATCGGATGCCCAAGGGAATCAACGCAGGCGGGATGGTGGGCCACTGCGCGGTGCGGATCCACGCCATGGGTGAGCGGGCCATGGACGACGACGTGGCGACCGACGAGGACATCGTGGCGATGCAGGCCTTGGTAGCCGAGGCGATCGATGCCGGTGCGTTGGGATTCTCCACTTCACGCACGGCACTCCACCGGGTGCCCGACGGTCGCGTCGTTCCCGGGACGCGGGCGGGGTCGCACGAACTCATGGAGATCGGGCGCGTGCTCGGCGACCGTCGGCGCGGGGTCTTCGAGGCAGCATCGGCGCTCGGCGAGCGCGGTGCGGACGGTGAGCGGCGGACGCGGCCCGAGGTCGCATTACTGGGCGAGATCAGCCGCATGACCGGCCGGCCCGCCACGTTCGGGTTGAGCCAGACCAAGAAGGTCCCGGGCATCGACGTCGACGCGTTGGCCGAGGTCGACGCGCAGAACGCGCAGGGCGCACGGTTGCGTCCGCAGACGACCGCTCGCGGCATCGGTCTGCTGTTCGGTCTGGTCCACCGCACACCGTTCGACGCGTCACCGGCATGGAAGGGCCTGCGCGACCTGGCGTTCGCCGACCGGTTGGCGATGCTGCGCGATCCGGAGCGTCGGGCCGAGTTGATCGCGGCGGCCGACGATGTGCCCACGATCCCGATGACCGAGATGTACGTGCTTCCCGAGGGCGACGCTCGGTACGACCTCGGGGACGACGACACGCTGGCTGCGCACGCCGCCCGCCGTGGCGTGAGCGTGGCCGAGGCGTTCGTGCAGATCTGCGACGAACGTGACGGCAAGGTGCTCGTGAACTGGCCGTTCCTCAACGACGACCTCGATGCCGTCGAGGGCATGCTCCGACACCCGTCGAGCATCCTCGGTCTCGCCGACGCCGGCGCCCACGTGGGGATGATCATGGACTCCAGTCAGCCGACGTTCTTCCTCACCTACTGGGTGCGCGACCGAGGATTGACGACGATCGGCGACGCCGTTCGGCGGCTCACGTCGGACACGGCGGAGCTGTTCAGCATCCACGATCGGGGCGTGCTCCGGTCGGGCGCGTTTGCCGACGTGAACGTGATCGACCTCGAGGCGATGCGGCTCCCGCAGCCCGAGTACGTGCACGACTTCCCGAACGGCGCGGGGCGCTACGTGCAGACCGCCACCGGGTACGACACGACGATCGTCAACGGTCAGGTCTTCATGGAGCACGGCGAACACGCCGGCGCCCTCGCGGGCCGGGTCCTGCGCTCCGCCCCCGACGCGGTGTGACCCCCGTAAGCTTCCGGCCATGACGATGACCGAGATCCCGAAGGCACTCCACGTCGGTGAGACCGACAACCCGTTCGTCGC
>JBDUBS010000372.1:0-2006 GCA_040003875.1 Acidimicrobiia bacterium
GAGGTGGGATATCGGGCCTTGGAAGCCGGACGGCCCGAACTGGTGGCCGAAGGTCTGCGGACGCGTGTCGGCCAGTTGCGGGCCGCCGGGGTGACCGGTCCGCTCCTGGTCGACCCGGGGCTGTCGATCAACTACCGGAGCGACTACGAGGAGTACGGCCGCCTACAACTGGCCACGATCCGGGCCTTGGACGCGCTGCGGTCGACCGGCGAACCCGTGCTGATCCCGGTGCCGCGCAAGGAGATCACCCATCGGATGCTGGCGTACCTCACCCTGTCGATCGAGTACGGCGCCGACGTGTTGCGCGTCCACGACGTGGAGGCGGCCTGCGACCTCGTGTCGCTGCTCGGCCGGCGCCTGGGGTCTGGGATCTAGGGACTAGCGGAGGGTGAGGCGGCGGTTGGTCGCGTCGAGCACGGCGCGCACGATCGCCTCGGCGTCCTGGTGGTCACGCACGATCGCGGAGCCCGAAATCATCTGTTCAGCCGGTGGCATCACGAACACCACCGTGACGATCGCGACGTCGTGGATCCCGACTCGCTCGATCTGGGCACTGTCGATGTCGAGACACTCGGCCGCTTTCTGCAGCTGACGGAGCGCGTCGATGGTCGCCACCGCGATGAGGCGGTTGCGGGAGGTGGAGGCCATCGAACCCTCGGCGAAACCGACCGACTCGTCCTCGCCTCGGGCGAGGGTCACCCGCACCAGGCTCCGGAGTCCGCTGAGCTCGGCGGTCACGTTGACGAGCACAGCCCGATTCAGCTCGATGGGTGCGACCGGCTCGAGCAGGTGGGCCCCGTCGCCGTTGAGCTGGACGACGGACACGATGCGCCGGTCGAGCTCGATGCCGAAGCTGGCAAGCGCCACCGATTGCACGTCTCGGACGACCTGCTTGGCGTGCTTGGCCCCGCTCGCGAGGATGTGGACCTCGGTGGGGCGGCCGATATCGTCGGTGACCACCCGGGCCGCCGAGACCTCCGTGAGCCGACACAACTCACGCTCGAGTTCGAGGACTTCGTCGTCGGGGCTCGGGGGGGTTTCGAGGGTTTCGTCCACGGTGTGCTCCATCGTCCGATCGAGACTAGGGCCCTCCCGCCCCGAGTTGGTGGTTTTCCGGCGCCCGATCATTGCGCCGCCGCGTGTTGTCTGTGAGACTCCTGTGGCCAATGATGCATTTGTTCAGTTCGAGCGGTGCCGGGGGCAATGGGGCTCCCGTCAGCTACAGGTGCTGATGCGGAATGCCGAATCTACGAGCAACCATTGATCAAACGAGGAGGGATCCCAGCGCAACGGCGGAAGACGGCAAGGCCTCGGTGCATCGGGACTGAAGAGTCCCACTGAGCGAAGCGTTGCCCTCTGGAAGCACTACAGCGGACAGCCAGAGAGGACTCATCGAAGAAGGTGATCTCTCATGAGGAAGATCTACGTCCGTACCGCCCTGCTTATGTCCAGCGCGGCCGCACTGCTGCTTGCCGGCGGTGCTCTCAAGTGGAAGTAATCACGGCGTAATCGTGCTGAGGCCTTGCCGCCTTCATCCGGTGCCACGGGAACTCTGATGACCACACAACGGGAGACGAGGGTGACGGCGTACTGCGTCGTGCTCGCAGCCGGCGCGGCCGCGCTCGGCACCGGCTTGGGGTGGCGGGGCCCGCTGCCTGCCGTCGCGCCGCTCGTCGTGCTCGCGATGCTCCACGTATTCGCCGAGAACCAGATCACCGATCTCACCGCGGACTTCGGTTCCAGCGCCGGTGTGATGCTGTGCACCGCCGCGATGGTCGTCTTCCGGGCCGACGAGAGCCTGCTCGGCGTCCTACTCGTCGGCGCCGCCGGTGGGCTCTACCTCCCGCACCTCCTCCACTGGGAGTGGCGCAAGATCTTGTTCAACTGCGCCAACTTCTCGATCGCGGCGGTCTCGGGTGCGGCGGTGTTCTGGGCGATCACCGGGTCGGGACACGCGTCGCCCGGCCTCCTGTTGCTCGCCGCGCTCCCGACCGCGTTGGTGTATT
>JBDUBS010000196.1:0-2001 GCA_040003875.1 Acidimicrobiia bacterium
GACGTCCGGAACCGTCGCCACGAGGCCGTGCATCCAACCGCTGACGAATCCGTCCCGGTCCGTGGGCTCGAAGCCGAGCGGCTGGTGATCGATGGCAACCAGGTCGGGGGTGAGCAACTCGGCGAAGGCCGCCCAGTCCCTCCGGTTCATCGCGTCGATGCCCGCGAGCGCGCGGTGCTCAGCGGTCGGCGCGGTCCCATCGAGCTCGCGCTGACGTGCGTTCAACGATGCGAGCACCGTTGCGAGGTCGGCCTCGTCGTAGGTCTCCAACCGCACGATGCGCTGGTCGGCGTCGAGTTCCACCACGTCGAGCGCGGGTGTCACGTATCCGTCGGTGGAGAACTCCTGGCGCAGGAGCGCGAGACGCTCGCCGCGCACCGCCAGCGGCTCGAAGCGAACGGCGTCGTACGTAGCCGCGAGCGAGGTGAGGACGTCTCGCCACATGGCGCGATTCTCGGCGGTGAGCATGAGACTTGGTCCGGACTCCCGGGCCACACCGACGGCGTCGTCGGCGAAGTGGCCCAGTGCCGCCTCGATGTCAGTCCAGAGCAACCGGGACGCTCCGATCAGCAGCCGCACCGCGGCGTTGTCGGGTTCGGGCGAACGGGGGTCAGACGAAACCGGCTCGATCGACGCGGTCTCGGCTGCCAGCTGCTCGAAACGCTCGACGGCCTCGGTCCACTGGTCGTCGGCGAAGAGTTCGAAGCGGCCGAGCCGGCCCTGCTCGTCCATGAGCGTCACCTGGTACATGCTCCAGGAGTACCGATTGCCCTCGGGGGTCGTGCCGCTGAACGGGAGGATCGACAGCCCGGCTCGGTGCTTCGGAGTGACCTTCGCGTAGACGACCGCGACGTCCGGGACCTGGTCCACCAGCACTTGCAGGTTGGCGAGGTACTCGTCCCACCCGCCGTCGTCACCGAACGGAGAGTGGTTCACGTACTGCACGTCCGGAGCGAACACCGTGGCAATCGCATCCCAGTCGCGGGCGTTGAAGGCGGTCGAGCCGACTGCGGTCGTGAGTTCTTGCGGGGTGATCGCGTCGCCTTGGAGCTCAACGTGGCGCGCCTCCAGACACCCAATCGCGCCAGCAAGATCCGACTCGTCGAACGACGTCACCCGGCAGACGAGATCGTGGCCGTCCATCTCGATGACGGTCAGCCCTGGAGCCGTGAAGCCCCCGTCCTGGACGTACGCCCACCGGTACAGCGCCAGCCGCTCGCCGCGCACCGCCAGAGGCTCGGTGACGAGTGACCCGAACACTTCAGTCCCCGCGTAGATCGCGACGCGAACTGCCGCGGCGCCGACGACCTCGCCCGCATTGACGCCGGGCCGCCGGTCGTCGAGCACGGCGTCCGAGGCGTAGTTCTCGGGAAAGGTCTCGGGATCGATGTCGTGCAGCCATTTCCTCCGGGCGAGCACGCGAACGAGCCGGTTGTCGATGTACGGCGTGAGCGTCTGGGCCGCGAGCTCCTCGAACCGTGCTCGTGCCGCGGCCTCGTCCTCCACCGGGAAGAGTTCGACCCGCCGGAGCAGTCCGGCGGCCGACTGCGCCACCGCGATCTGCTCCCATTCGTATCCGAACCCTTCGGCGGTGGTCCCGGTCCGGTGCGTGCGGGACAACGTGGTGGCGCCCCGGATCTCGAGTGTCCGCGTGGCCATGTGCATGTCGGGCGTCTGTTCGGCCGAAGCGGCCATCACCGCGATGTACCCGGCGCGCTCGGCATCAGGCAGCCCGATCGAACGGTGGTCGGTGAAGACGAAGTCGTCCGCGACCAGCGCCTCGCAGGCGACCCAGTCGCGGGCGTTGCTCGCGTGGCGCAGGTCGCCGATCCGACGAATCGCGTACTCGTGCTCCGCGCCCTCGCCGGCGATGAACAGCCCGTCCAACTCGTCCAGCGCAGCATCGAGATCGTCGAGATCGAAGAAGATCGTACGGATCCAATGCCCTTCGGCATCGAGTTCGTTGACGGCCAGAAGGGGGGACTCGTCACCGCCCGGCGT
>JBDUBS010000101.1:0-2001 GCA_040003875.1 Acidimicrobiia bacterium
GCTCTCGACGCTCCAGGGACTCAACCGGCTGTCGGGGCAGATCTCGCTCGGTTTCGTGAAGGTCGACCCGGGCGCGTCGATCCACAAGGTCCGGAAGGCGATCGACGACAACTTCCGGCAGCTCACCACGATCCAGTCCGCCTCCGACTACGGGCGGGCCGACCGAAACCTCACGCTCATCTCTGCGGCCAACACCGGCGGATCGATCCTCGCGGCCATGATCGCGGTCACCGGAGTGTTGAACACGTCATTGCTGTCGTTCTTCGAACGCATGCGGGAGTTCGGGATCTACCGGTCGATCGGCTGGACCCGGCGCCGCGTCATCGGCCTGGTCATCGGCGTGGCGCTCATCGTCAGCATGTTCGGCGCGATCGTCGGCATGGCGATGGGCTGGGCGGCGATCAACGTTCTGCAAAACCTGCGGCAGCTTCGAGGCATCTTCGTCCCGACCTACGACTCGGCCGTCTTCCTCCGATCGCTCGCGTTCGGGGTGCTGGTCGCGTTCCTCGGTGCGCTCTACCCGGCACTGCGCGCGGCGTTCCTCGCCCCGCTGAAGGCGGTGCGTCGTGAGTAGGGACCGGCAGATCGGCACCGAAGCCGACCCGGCCATCGCGGCCCGACACGTGGCCAAACGATACGGACGGCTCGACGTCCTCAACGACATCGACTTCGAGGTTGCTCGCCGCGAGTTCGCAGTCCTCGTGGGACCGTCCGGATCGGGCAAGTCGACGGTCCTCCATCTCCTCGCCGCGCTCGAGAGCCCCGATGACGGCGAACTCGTCGTGGTCGGTCATCGCCTCGGACGCCACGCCCACGGCTTGAGTCGCTACCGTCGTCACGACGTCGGCATCGTGTTCCAGCTCCACAACCTGATCCCCCGCCTCACGGCGCGGGAAAACGTGGAGGCCGCTATGTTCGGCACGCATCGGGGTCACCGGCAACGCGTGGCCCGCGCGGACGAACTCCTCGAGCGGCTCGACCTCGACGACCGCCGCGACGAGCATCCCGCCACCATGTCCGGAGGTGAACGCCAGCGGGTTGCGGTGGCACGAGCGCTCGCGAACGAGCCGCGCGTGCTGCTGGCCGACGAACCGACCGGCAGTCTGGACGAGGTGTCGGCAGACATCGTCCTCCAGATCTTCGCCGACCTCGTCGACGCCGGGACCACCGTCCTCGCGGTGAGCCATGACGACCGTCTGAACCGCCGGGCCGACCGACTGATCCCGATCGTCGACGGCCGGACCGTGCCAGCTTTTCCGTGACTCGCGCCAATGGAGCGAGGCCCGAGCTCGTCGTCGCCGCGGTCTCCAAGCGATTCGGGCGTACGCAGATCCTCGACGCGGTGGACCTCCGGATCCGAGGCGGAGAAGTCATCGCGCTGACCGGTGAGAACGGCGCCGGCAAGACGACACTCATGCGAATCTGCGCCGGTCTGATCCGCGCCGACGCGGGCTCGGTCCACGTCGGCGGCCGGATCGGCTACTGCCCCCAGATCCCCGGACTGTTCGAACTCCTCACTGCGGACGACCACCTCGTCATGTTCGGCCGGGGTGCCGGTATCGATCGGGCCGAGTCCCTTCGACAGGGCTACGCGGTGCTCGAGGAGTTCGGGTATCCGCTCGCCGAACGGACCGTGACCCGGGACCTCTCGGGTGGCACCCGTCAGAAGCTGAACCTGGCGCTCGCGTTGCTCGCCGACCCCCGCATCCTCCTCCTCGACGAGCCGTATCAGGGCTTCGACCGCGGGACCTACGTGAACTTCTGGGACCATTGTCAGACGTGGCGCGACTCGGGGAAGGCCGTCGTGGTGGTCACGCACATGTTGGCCGAGCTCGAGCGGGTCGACCGCGTCGTCGAGCTTCCGGCGCACCCGCCGCGGATCACCGCGAGTCCGCCATGATGTCGCCACGACGCATTGTGATGATGGCCGAGATGCACGGACGCGATCTCACGAAGCGACACGCCGCCATCGCGTTGCTGATCGCGCTGCCCGTCAGCTTC
>JBDUBS010000357.1:0-1998 GCA_040003875.1 Acidimicrobiia bacterium
TTCTGCGTCCGCAACTCCGGCGCGACCGCGGTGGTCGAGGGCGTCGGCGACCACGGGTGCGAGTACATGACCGGTGGACGCGTGGTGGTACTCGGTCCGACCGGGCGGAACTTCGGCGCCGGGATGTCGGGTGGGATCGCGTACATCCACGATCCGGCGAACACCTTCTTCACCCGGCTGAATCGCGAGATGGTCGATCTCGACGAACTCGACGCCGACGACCGTGAGTTCCTTCGAGCGACGATCCGGACCCATGCCGCCGAGACCGGTTCCGAGGTCGCCGAGCGGATCTTGGCCGATTGGTACAACGAGGTCGACGGTTTCCGCAAGGTGATGCCGAAGGACTTCAAACGGGTGCTCGAAGCGTCGCGGGTCGCGGCCGAGCGCGGCATCAACGTCGACGAGGCGATCATGGCGGCATCCCGTGGCTGAACAAGCGCATTCCACCGTTCGGATCGACACGCAGGGAGTCCGCCGTGGGTGAGCCGACCGGGTTCATGAAGTACCAGCGGGAGTTGCCGTCGCGCCGATCGGTGCCGGTCCGACTCCGTGACTGGCAGGAGGTCTACGAGCCGTTCCCGGTGGAGTCGCTCCAACATCAGGCCGCCCGCTGCATGGACTGTGGGATCCCGTTCTGTCACGTGGGTTGCCCGCTGGGGAATCTCATTCCCGAGTGGAACGACCTCGTGTACCGCGCCGACTGGACCGAAGCCCTCGATCGCCTGCACGCCACCAACAACTTTCCCGAGTTCACCGGCCGCCTCTGCCCCGCGCCGTGTGAGGCATCCTGCGTCCTCGGGATCAACGAGAATCCGGTCGCGATCAAGCAGGTCGAGGTCAGCATCATCGAGCGCGGCATCGCCGATCTCGAAGCCGCCGGTGAATCCCTCGAGCCCGTCATCGCGAGTACCTCGACGGGTCGTCGGGTGGCCGTGGTGGGATCGGGGCCCGCGGGGTTGGCGGCTGCGCAACAGCTCACCCGTGCCGGACATGCGGTGACGGTGTTCGAGCGGGCCGACCGGATCGGTGGACTGCTCCGGTACGGGATCCCCGAGTTCAAGATGGAGAAGCGGATCCTTGATCGGCGCCTCGCGCAGATGGAGGCCGAGGGCACGGAGTTTCGCGACAATGCCAACGTGGGCGAGAACGTCGCGGTCGAAGACCTCCAGCGCGACTTCGATGCCATCGTGCTGGCCGGCGGCGCCACGTCGGCGCGTGATCTGCCGATCCCCGGTCGCGAGTTCACCGGCATCTATCAGGCCATGGAGTTCCTCCCGCCGGCCAACCGGGTCCAGGCGGGCGACCTCGACGAGCATCCGTTCTCTGCGACCGGCAAGCACGTCGTCATCATCGGCGGCGGTGACACGGGGGCCGACTGCCTGGGCACCTCACACCGTCACGGCGCGGCTTCGGTGCACCAGTTCGAGATCATGCCCCGACCCCCCGAGGCGCGGCCCGACGCCAATCCGTGGCCGACCTGGCCGATGATCTACCGCACGTCCTCGGCGCACGAGGAGGGCGGTGAGCGGGTGTTCTCGGTGAACACGGAGTGCTTCCTGGGTGACGAAGACGGCAATGTGCGCGCGCTCAAGGCCCACGAAGTGGAGCAGAAGCTCGAGAACGGTCGGATGACCTTCGAGAAGGTCGAGGGTTCCGATTTCGAACTCCCGTGCGAGATCGTGTTGCTCGCGATGGGTTTCGTCGGGCCCCAGCGGGCGGGCATGCTCGAGCAGTTCGGGGTGGAGATCAACGAACGTGGCAACGTCGCCCGGTCGACCGAGTGGCGTACGAACGTGGAGAATGTCTTCGTGTGTGGCGACATGGGCCGGGGTCAAAGCCTCATCGTCTGGGCCATCGCCGAAGGGCGCTCGTGCGCCGCGGCGGTCGATCGGGCACTTATGGGCGAGACCGACCTCCCGGCACCGCTCGTCCCCGATGCTGCCCCGATCGGCGCGCGCTAGGAACCGTAGGTCGGTCCGGACCGGCATGGGAGACTCG
>JBDUBS010000368.1:0-1995 GCA_040003875.1 Acidimicrobiia bacterium
CCTGAGCGTCATGCCCTCCGTGGGGCTCGCTCCGTGCCTGCTCCCCTCCACTCGTCCCTCGCTCCGGCTCGGTTGCGGGATGGAGCGCGAGCGAACGAGCAGACTCGAGGCGATGGAGCTGGGGCGGGTGGGGATCTGGACGCATGCATTGGACGGCTTGCCGATCGGGTGCTCGCCACGGGCATCGCCAACATCTACGGACGCGACGCGCTGGCCATGGCGTGCGGGCACAAGACGCTCACCGACGCGTTCCCCGAACGGCGCCCCTCGAGGCCTTGCGGCGCCTCAGCCTCGCGCTGCTCTAGCCTCGGGATCACGGCTTCACCGCGCGACTTCCTTGACGAGATCCTTGACCGCATCGCCGCGGCTGCAGCGTCGCTTGATCTCGATCCGTCCGTGCACCGCCGGTTGCAGCAACCGCAACGCGTCCTCAAGGTCTCCGTTCCGGTACGCATGGACAACGGCGAGTTCGAGGTCTTCACCGGCTGGCGCATTCACCACGACACCACGCGCGGTCCCGGGAAGGGCGGTATCCGGTTCCATCCCGACGTGAATGAACGGGAAGTGACTGCGCTGGCCGCAGCGATGACGTTCAAGACCGCGATCCTCAATCTCCCGTTCGGCGGCGCGAAGGGTGGTGTCCGGTGCGACCCGAACCGGATGTCGCTCGCCGAACTCGAGCGGCTGACTCGGCGCTACACGTGGGAGATCATGCCTCTTCTCGGTCCCGATCGCGACGTGCCCGCGCCGGATGTGAACACCGATGGTCGGGTGATGGCGTGGGTGATGGACACGATCTCCATGGCCCACGGTGAAGCCATCACCGGGTCCGTGACCGGCAAGCCACTCGCGATCGGCGGTACCGCCGAACACGCCGGCGGCACCGCGACCGGAGTGGTGATGTGCGTGCGCGACGCCTTCGCCGCGCTCGACCTGCCCATCGCCGGAAGTCGCGCCGTGATCCAAGGATTCGGCAAGGTCGGCTCGCCGCTCGCGTTCCTGCTCCACTCCGCCGGGATGCGAGTGGTCGGCGTCGCCGACGTTGCCGGCGCGGTCATGAACGCCGGCGGCCTCGATATTCCCGCACTCTCCGATCACCTGCATGCCACCGGCTCCGTCGCAGGCTTTCCCGGTGGTGAACCAGTCCCCGACGGTGATGTGTTCGCGATTCCGTGTGAGCTTGCAGTCCCCGCGGCGCTCGCGGGGGTGATCGACGAGTCCGTCGCGAAGTCCTGTGGGGCCCGCGTCATCGTGGAAGCCGCGAACGGACCGACGACGGCCGCCGCAGATGCGATCCTCGACGCGCTCGGCGTCGTGGTCGTCCCGGACATTCTCGCCAACGCAGGTGGCGTGACGTCGTCGTACTTCGAATGGGCGCAGAACCGCCAAGGCATCGCGTGGCGAGACGGCGAAGCAGCGAATCGGCTGCACACCACGATGTCCGACGCATTCGCCACGGTGTGGGCCACCGGGGACACCCACGACGTGTCGCTCCGGCGCGCGGCCTACATCGTCGCCATCGAGCGCGTCGCCGAGGCGATGACGGTCCGCGGCCTCTTCCCCTGACGACCCGCCGGCCTGCCCGTCCGCGGGCTAACTCTGCAGATCCAACCGCAGCATGCGGATGGCGTTGGTGCGGACCACTTTCACGATGGTCGCGTCGTCGAGATCGGCCATGATGTCCATCGCGACCTTGCGCGAGTGCGGCCACGTCGAGTCGGAGTGCGGGTAGTCGGTCTCGAAGGTGACGTTGTCCTCGCCGATCTCGTCGAGCGACTTCAGGCCGTGCGGGTCGTCGAAGAAGCAGCCGAAGACGTGCTCCCGGTACGCCTGGCTCGGCGGCACGGTGACCTTGTCGGCCACTCCACCCCACCCGCGGTTCTCGGCCCAGACCTTGTCGGCGCGGTCGAGCACGTACGGGATCCAGCCGATCTGGCCCTCCGAGTACGCGACCTGCAGGTCCGGAATGCGCTCGAAGATCCCCGACATCAGGTA
>JBDUBS010000339.1:0-1994 GCA_040003875.1 Acidimicrobiia bacterium
GACACCAACGCCTCAACCACGCCGCGGCTTGACATAGGGCCACTCGTTCGCTCGCACTCCCGACGGTCATGCCCTGCGTGGGGCTCGCTGCCTCGCGGCTCGCTCCGCGGGCTCCGCTGGGGTTCGGCGTTGAAGTGTTCGTTACTCAGTTCGGTTTGCGGGCTCGCCACCCGGAAGGGCTATTCAGTCAACAAGTCGACGCCGGCGGTGGCGGTGGGGTCGGGACGGTGCGGTGACCACAGTGCCGGGACCACTGTCGAAGCAGCCGAGGCTGCCGAAGTTGTAGCCGAGCACTTGGCGCGAGTCGGCCTTCAGCCACGTGTCGAGGACGGTGGCGTATACCTGCCGGAAGTCGACGTGGTACTTGAGGTTCCCATTCGAGTCGAGGTCGTTGGTCCGTGACGGGGCGCCGTAGAGCCCGCCCTTCACCCGCGGCCCGACGACGAAGACCGGAGCCGCGGTTCCGTGGTCGGTCCCGGCGTCGGTGTTCTCTTCGGGACGGCGGCCGAACTCGGAGAACGTCATCACCGTGACGCGGTTCTGCCACGCCGGCGCCAGCGTTGTGAAGAACGCATCGATCGCGTCGTCCATCTCGGCGAGTTGGGCCGCCTGGCTGCCCGCCTGGCCCGAGTGCGTGTCGAACCCGCCGATATTGGTGTTGAACACGCGGATGCCGAGGTTGGTGTTGATGAGCTTCGCCACCAACGTGAGTTGCCGTCCGAGGTTCGTATTCGGGAACGTGCCCTGGTATGCAGGCTGGATCTTCTGCGCGAGGTCGAGGGTGTCGTGCTCCACCTTGGCCGCGAGGTCGCCCCACTGCCCGAGTCCGGTCGCGCCGCTCGAGAAGGCCGACAGCGTGTCGAACATGCGGGCATCGTTCGGGTCGCGGCGGTCGATGCCGAATGCGCCGCCGAGGTTCGTCGGCAGTCCCGACGCCCGTGCGACCGCGCCCACCATGTGGAGCGGGACCGACGTCCCTACGACCACGCCGTAGAGACTCTCTGCCGCGGCGTTGGGTAGGCCGTCGAGATACCGACCGATCCAACCGGTGGCCGGGCCGGACTGGGTGGCGCCGCCCCACCCGTTCATCCAGATCCCCATCGAGCTGAAGTGACTCAGGTCGGGGTTCATGTACCCGACACCCTGCACGATCGCGACGTCGCCCTGGGCGAAGCGTGCCCTCAACTTCGGGAGCGAGGGGTGGAGTCCGACGCCCGGACCGACGCTCAGTGCCGCGCCGGGGGCAATGCCGAGGTTCGGTCGCAGCGAGTAGTAACGGGACTCACCCGTGGGGACCACGGTGTTGAGACCGTCGTTTCCGCCCTCCATCATGATCAGCACGACGATGCCGTCGTTGGCGCCGACCGGTGGCGCTGCGAAGGCATCGAGTCCCGGGAACAGGCTGCTCGCCGTGACGACGCCCGCCCCCGCACCGGCGAGTTGGAGGAACCGTCGGCGCGACATCCCACCCGGGAGGTCGGCCGGACGGGAGAGACGGACGCGCGCCAGGTCGTCGTACTGGTCTGGGTTCATCGTGAGGTCCTCATGCCAGGAGTACGTCGGGGGTGAGCATCATCAGCGTGGTGAGGTTGATCGCCTCCCAGTCGTGCCAGGAATAGGTCGGCGCGGATTCCGTGGCGCGCTGGGTCGTGAGCCAGTTCATGAGCACGCCACGGTCCCATGTCGAGACCGGCGCGATCGCCGGGTCCCGTCCGAACTTCTTGTACGCGAGGTCGACGGCCTGCGGCACGGTCATGACGAACTGGTTCGTGTTGTTGCGCGCCGCGATCTCGAGCAGGAATCCGGCGTCGTGCGCGTGCCACGTGAGGTTGCGGGCGAAATCGGCACGCGCCCAGAGCGCAGTGCTGTTGAGCCAGTAGGCGTTGTTCTTCCAGCCGGCCACGTTCGGTGGTTCGAACAGTTGCTGGCCCATGTCCTCCATCCACCACTGTGGATTCCGGAATTACAAAAACTTCTGCAAAAATTTTTTCTAA
>JBDUBS010000190.1:0-6606 GCA_040003875.1 Acidimicrobiia bacterium
GGCGTCGATCTCTCGGATCGACGCCTCCGACGGAGTGCCGCGACTCGTCGGGTTCAACGCCACCGCCCATCTCGACGGAATCTGAGTCGCTTCTTCACGCCTCGTCCCCCGACCCTTGTGCGCTGGTGTACCGGGGCGGTACTGGAAGGGACCAAGGTCGGGGAATCACGCCGCGACCGGGATGGTCGGTTCGGTCACGGGTCGGGGTGAGCGGAGCTGACGCAGGGCGGTCCAGGCACACAACACCAGCGCGGCGACGACGTAGATCGCCATCATCGTCGGACCGAACATCCACTCGAAACCGCTCTTGCCGAGCACCGCGTTGATCGGGCTCCAGCCGAGCGGGTCGACGACGGGCAGCAGCAAGAGCCAGAACACCGTGGAGCGCACCGCATGCGGCCAGGCGATCGAGCGGTTCGGCGCTCGTCGCGCCAGCATTACGAGCGGTCCGGTCAGGAGCAGGTAGTCGTACGAGACGCGGTACATGCTCGTGAGCATGAGCAGAACGGCGAAGGTGACCACCAACTCCTCGTGATCACCGGCGGGGTCCGCGCGATGGAGGCGCCAGATCACGGAGGCACCGACAACGAGCAGCACCAACCCGCCGACCGCAGCGAGTCCTTCGGAAGGATGGAGATGGGTGACCCGTACGAAGGTGTTGCCGATGTCGATTCGGAGTCCGCTACCGAGGTGCGATTGGGGCGACTGACTCGTGATGCGTGCGTTTTCGCGCCACGACGTCACGAGGGGGTCGATGCCACCGGCCGCATGCACGAGAGTGGGAAGCACCGCCGCACTCAGCGCGACCCCGAGCGCGGTGCCGTACGCCGCGAGTCGCACCCGGCCCGTCGCCACCAGCAGCACCGCGAGTGGGATCGCGAACGTGGGCTTCGACCACACGACGGCGATCGCTACCGCGCCGATCAGCAGCGGGGCGACGTGGAGCGCGATCGGCTCGCCGCGGGCGCGGATTCGCTCGGTGACAACTCCGAGCGCGACATAGGTGGCGATCACCAACAGGAGCGTCGGCTGCCCCGAACGGAGATCGAAGCGACCGGGATCGCTCAGCAAGATCAACGTGGCGAGGCCGACGACCATCGCCACGGTGAGCCGGACCCGTGTGAGTCGGAGCGCAGCCACCGCAAGGCCGAGGACGAGCAGGAGGTTCCACCCGAAGTTGACCGCGCGTGCCACAGGGAACGAGAAGAGGAGGAGTGGCGCGTTGAGCAACAGGTGGACCGGGGTGTAGAGCGGGAACTCCTGCCCGACCGGATAGAGGCGGTAGTAGACGTCCACGTTGTATGGGTTCACGCCGTCGCGGAGCGCGACCACGGGGTAGTAGATCGCGTCCCGGAAGTCGGTGAGCGGCCCGATATCGCTCCGGCTGGTTGACAGCGTGTGCCAGGTGGTGACGGTCAACCAGGTTCCGACGGAGGCGAAGGCGGCGATGGCCACCACGATGCGCAGCCACACCGGCACCCGGTCGATCGCGCCAAACAGCCGGTCGCGCATGGGGGGACAGTACCGGGCCGGGGCCGGGTCAGAAGCTTGTCGCCGGGACGAAGAATACCGCGAGTGCGTTGATCCGCCGCTTGGCGTCGAGCACCGCCGGGGAGAATGGTTTCGCCCCTGCGGCCTGGAGCGCCGCGAGTCGCTGGACTGCAGCCGCTCGCTGCCTCGGGTTGAAATCGCCCACGTAGGCGATCCGGCGCGCCCCGGGGAGGGACGCGACGGTCTCGATGACAGTGTCCGAGGTGAGGATCAACCGCGCCCGTATCGGACCGCCGCGGTGGATCCGGTGCTTGCCGTAGATGAGCTGGGTGGGGTAGTCGTACCGCTGGCGAACCGGGATCGACGCCCGCTCGAGGTTGAGGATCACGCCAGGGAGGTCGGCGTTGGCCAGGAACGACGTATCGGTCTTGATGACCACGTCGCCTCGTCCGGAGGGGAGATTGCGGATCACCTGGTCCGAGAGGTCACGCACCTGGTCGGCGCGGTGGTGGATCGGTGGCTCGATGCTGGCGATGTGAACGCACGCGACCGCACTCAGCGTGAGCACCCCGACCAGCAACCCGCCACCGGCGATCCGTGCCGACGGTCGGGGGAGCCTCGGCATCACGGCACGCGCGAGGACGGCGACGGTGAACGCGACCGTCAATGCGGCGAGGACCCACACCCATCGGAGTCGGTACTCGTAGAGGGCACCAATCGTCTGGGCGACGGCTCCGACTCCGAAGACGAGTGGGATCAGGAGCGCGATCCCGAGGAGGAAGTCGACGCGCCGCCGGGCTCGCGTAACGAACGCGGTCACGAGTGCGGCGCCGAACGGCAGGAGGAGGAGCGGGACCGGGAGCGCGCCCGCGGCGGAAAACGGCTCGGCCGTGTACGGGTTCGCGCCACCGAACCCGCGGAGCCAGTCGGCATGCATTGTGAACTGCGCCGCCACGATCCGCAGCCCCTGTTCGATCGTGTGCTTCGGGCCGTCGGGATGGGTGAAGTAGCTGCCGATCGCGTGGAAGTTGCCGGGATGCCGGGTGAGCTGGTCGAGCACCGGCGGGAACCAGACCACGGCCGCGGTGGCAATGGCCCACCACAGGCCGGTGAGCCCGTTGCTGCGCCGGTCACGGAAGACCCGCCATGCGCACCACACGAGGAGCGGGAGGACGATCGGCGCATATCCGATGTGGTCCTGCACGCAGAACGAACCGATGAAGACAGCGAGCGCCAGGCCGAGCCGATCCCCACAGGTGGCGGCCCAGGCCGCGAGGACGAACGCGCCGAAGGGCAGGACGGTCACGTACGGATTCCACGGGTTGGCGAGAAAACCGCTGGGCAGGGTCACGACGAGCGCGCCGCACGCCACGGCTACGGTGCCGGCGAGGAGCAGGCCACCCCAACGTTTTGCCATGGTGATCATCACGCCGATCGCGAGCCCGTTGATGACCAGCGCGTCGATGAGCATTGCGGTGCTGTTCGCGCCGGCGAGGCGGTAGACCGGCCACGACACGTAAAAGAAGAGCGGTCCCGGATGGCTCCAACTCCCGCGCGAGAACGGTCCCGTCAATACCGCGTGCGAGCCGATGTCACGCATGACGAGTTCGTTGAGCGCGTTGTCGCCGGTGGCATGGAACCCGCTGCCGAGTGAAGTGAGGAGTCGCACTGTCGCGACGACGAGGGGGACCAGCGCGATCGCGACGAGGATCCACGTGGCGCGCCCGATCGGCTCGGCCGCCGGGCGGCCGGGCGCAGCCGGTTCGACGGCGGTCGTCATTTCTTCGTGATCGCGAGGGCGTGCAATGCGGGAGCGAGCGACTCCCAGACCACCCGTCCGCCCTCGGGGGAGAAGTGCTGACCGTCGGTGCGCATCTTCAAACCGTCGATGCTCTCCGCGTACTTACCGTTCGGGCACGCGACCGCATTGAGGTCGAACAGCCGGACGTTGGTCGGGTGGGTCGCGGCGTAGCGTCGCCAGACCCCGTTCAGCCAGTCGACCCGGCGTGGATCGGCCCGTTCCTTCTCGCCGAACTGCCCGAGGTCACGTTGCGCGACCTCGAAGCACGGCGTGGTGAGCAATACCAGCGGTGCGCCGCCCGAGGTGAGGACCCGCGTCGCCTCGTCGAGTCGATTGTCGAGGTACGCCTCCGCCTCGGGAGTCCCGTTCTTCAGCACCTTCCCGTCGACGGTGCGGTCGAACACTTCCCACCCGCCGAGGAGGAGCGCGGTCACTTGGGGCTTGTACTTGCGCACGCCCTCGGCGTACCTCTCCGGCCAGGTGCCGCACTGGTCCTGGCTCTGACCATCGACGCCGTTGCTGCTGGGGGTACCGGTCACGATGCCGCACCCGATGAGGGCGGAGTCGCGTACCCACACGAGGTGTTGGAGTCGCTTGGGAAGGGGCGCCGCCGCGAGGGTGAACGCGATCGAGTCACCGGCGATGAGGACGCGTGCAGCACCGGTGAGCGGCGGCGCGTTCAACCGTTTGCGGAACTCCTCGAAGATGTTCGGACGCGGCTTCGCCGCGGCACCACTCGCGGTCAGGAGTATCAGCGCGAGCGCGGTGAGCGCTGCGGTGGCTGGAACCCAGGCGACCCGATTGCGTACCCACCGGAACCGTTGCTCGCGGATGGGGCGCTCGACGAGTACGTAGGACGCGACCGCGATCGCGATGCTCGCGGCGAACCGGATGACGAGCAGGCCGGTGCCGTCGAGACCGGTGCGGTCCGGTGAGAGCAGCACGAACACCGGCCAGTGCCAGAGGTACAGGCCGTAGGAGATCCGTCCGAGTTGGGGCAGCGGTGGGATCGACAGTGCCGTCCGGACCGGGCCTCGGGTCATCGCGGCGGCGATCACCGCCGCCGAACCGAGCGCCACCGCGGTGAAGCCACCGCGATAGAGGTGGGTCCAGTTCTCCGATTCGGTGACGACGACGTACGCGAGCAGCGCGAGTGAGATGCCGCCCACGATCTGCATGCCCGTTGTCCACACCCGGGTCCACGGCGTGGTGCGCATCGAGAAGAGGACTGCGAGACCGGCGCCGATGAGGAGCGCCTGGGCGCGGGTGTCGGTGCCGTAGTACACCCGCGACGAATCGCCACCCGGGTGGTAGAGGACCGCCATCAACCCGGCCGACGCGGCCGCCAACGAGAGCACGATGGCGGCGATCACCTTGAGGTTCGCCTTCGCGACCCGGACGATGCCGAGGAACACGAGCGGCCAGATGAGGTACCACTGTTCCTCGATCGCCAGCGACCACATGTGGCGGAGCGGGGACGGCGACCCGAACTGGGCGAAATACGGTTGGCCGGAGAGCACCAGGCGCCAGTTCTGGATGTAGAAGAGCGACCCGAGCAGATCGCCGCGGAGCCCGAGGGCCTCGTCGTTGGTGGCGACGAACGCGCCGAACAGCGCGATCGCGACCAGCACCAGGACGAGCGCGGGGATCAGTCGACGCGCCCGTCGGAGCCAGAACGCCTTGACCGCGACCCGATGGGTGGCCCGGATCTCTCGGAGGAGCAGGAGGGTGATGAGGAATCCGGAGAGGACGAAGAACACGTCCACGCCGAGGAAACCGGCGTGCGCCCAGCTCACGCCGCCGTGGAAGAACATGACCGCGAGCACTGCCAACGCCCGGATCCCGTCGAGCGCCGGTTGGTGGGCAAGCGGTGCCGCAGCGTCGGCGGTCGAAGTGCCGGGGCTGGTCCGCAAGCGGGTAATTGTAGGGGAACCGCCTCCGCGAACCGGCAGCGCCTGACCTACCGTGGGCGCGTGTCGGTCCGTCGGTTGCCTGCCCTGCTCGGTCTCGGCGCGATGGCCGTCCTCGTGGGGTCGGCTGGCTTCTCGTCACCGGCGCCCGCCGCCAACTCGGTCGCCGTACCCGCGGCGATCGACGCGTCCGGAGGGCGGGACGTGACCACCGAACTCAACGCGTTCCTTGCGACGGTGCAGCCCGACACCACCGTCGACTTCCCTGCCGGGGGGCGGTTCCGCGTCGAGGGAGTGGTCACGCTGTTGCAGCGTCACCGCGTCACGATCGAAGGTCATGGGTCCACGTTGTTCGCCTCGACCGACGGTCGGGATGCCCAACCTCCCTTCTTCAACTATCGAGCGCACTGGCCCCGTTCTCGCGACCACCTGCTCATTCGGAGCAGTAGCGACCTCGTGATCCACGACCTCACCGTCGAGGGACCGAATCGGGAAGGCACCTTCCGGGCCGAGCTCGAGGCCCAAGCCGGGTTCGACATCATCCGCTCGCAACACGTGACCCTCGACGGCGTGACCGCGCGTGCCACGTACGGCGATGGTGTCTATGTCGTCGGTGCTTCGACCGACGTCGTGGTCAAGAACTGCACCCTCGATCACAACGGACGCCAAGGCGTCGCGGTCGTGGCGGGTCAGCGGGTCACGGTCGAGGGGTGCACGATCAACGACACCGGCCGGTCGGCGATCGACCTCGAACCCGGGCACGGGATGGTGCGGACGGTGCACGTACAGGACAACCATGTGAATCGCACCACCAACTTCCTGCTCGCCGCAGTGGGCGCCGGTGCGGGTGTCCAAGACGTGTGGCTCGAACGGAACACGGTCACGGGTGGCAAGGGAGTGAGCGTGTACGTCGGCACCGAGCGCTCGGTGCGATCGGGAATCCATGTGCTCGACAACACGGGGAGCGGTCGGTCTGCGGGATATCAGCATGTGCTGTTGCAGTTCACCCGTTTCGATGGCATCGAGGTGCGTGGCAACCACCAGCAGGTGGCCCAAGGTGTGACGCCGATCCAGCTCCACGACTCGTGCAACGCCACGATCGGTGACAACGACTTCTCGGGTGCTGCGTCCGGTGCCACGGTCAAGTCCGATGGTGACTGCAACACCCCGATCATCCGGGGCCCGGGCGTGACGACCGGCACGGGTCCGCGTAGCGGTACGGGCTCGACGCGACCGCGTCGCACCACGACCACTATCGGTCGGGCGCCCACCACGGCGACGCCGGCGTCGGGGCGGGGCCGCGGTACGTCGCCCGTCACGGTCGCTGGCCCGCGTCGGCTGGGCCCGCGCCGACGACGTGCCGTCGACGATGCCGGGCTCGCTTGCGGTCGCGTCCACAGCCGG
>JBDUBS010000450.1:0-6584 GCA_040003875.1 Acidimicrobiia bacterium
AACCCGCGACTATCGCGGGTTTGCGACGCATTTTGGGGGCTGGGGAGATCTATGGCTTGGGCGGAGTCACGGTCAGGCCGAGTTCGCGCAGTTGCGTCGCGTCGATTGGGCTCGGCGCGCCGGTGAGCGGGTCGGCACCCGACTGGGTCTTCGGGAACGCGATCACCTCCCGGATGCTCTCCTCGCCGGCGAGCACCGCGACCAACCGGTCGACGCCGAACGCGAACCCCGCATGCGGCGGTGCGCCGTACTTGAACGCGTCGAGGAGAAATCCGAAGCGCGACTGCGCTTCGGACTCGTCCATACCGATCAGGGCAAAGATCCGCCGCTGCATCTCGGGCTGGTGGATCCGGACGCTCCCGGACCCGAGCTCCCAACCGTTGAGCACCAGATCGTATGCCTGCGAACGAACGTCGAGCAGCGCATCGCCGGACGCGTCGAGGTGCCCCACATCGTCGGGGTGCGGCTGGGTGAACGGATGATGGGCAGGGATCGGACGGCCGTCGTCCGCAATCGCTTCGAAGAGTGGGAAGTCGACGACCCACAGCGGCACCAGCCCGCCTTCACTCACGGGAGGCCGACCGAGATCGAGTCGGAGCGCACCCAACACCACGTTCGTGCGACGCCGTTCGCCGGCAACGATCAAGATCAGGTCCCCGGGGGCCGCGGACAGCGCCGAGACAATCGCCGCCTGCTCGGGCTCGGACAGAAACTTCGCGACCGGAGACTCGAGCACACCTTCATCACGGACCCGCATCCAGACGAGCCCCGCGGCGCCCAGCTGCTTGGCCCGCTCGACGTAGCCGTCGAGCGAGGAACGTGACGCATCGCCACCTGCAGGTACTCGGATGCCCTTCACCGTCGCGGCGTGGAACGCCTTGAACTCGGTCCCTGCGATGGCGTCGCCCAGGTCCGTCAACTCCATGCCGAACCGCGTGTCCGGCTTGTCCGTGCCGTAACGCTCCATCGCGTCGGTCCACGTCATGCTCGGAATGTCGGCGAGCGGTGCGCCGGTGACGGTTTCGACGGCGGCACTCACCGCAGTGGTCACAACTTCCATGACGTCCGCCTGGCCGGCGAAGCTCATCTCCATGTCGTACTGCATGAACTCGAACTGCCGGTTTCCCCGGAGGTCCTCGTCCCGCAGGCACCGTGCGATCTGGAAGTAGCGATCGAACCCGCCGACCATCAGCAGCTGCTTGAACAACTGGGGGCTCTGTGGCAGCGCGTAGAACGCGCCGGCGGTCATCCGGGACGGGACCACGAAATCGCGAGCACCCTCCGGGGTGGACGCGATGAGCATCGGGGTCTCGACCTCGACGAACTGCTGCTGGGTCATGGAGGTTCGCAATGCTGCGTTGACCTCCGACCGCAGCCTCAGGTTCCGTTGCATCGACGGTCGCCGAAGGTCGAGATAGCGGTGCTTGAGTCGGAGGACCTCGTCGACGTCGTCGCCGCGGTCGGACAACGGGAACGGCGGGGGCTCGGCCCGGTTCAGCACGGTGAGCGCAGCCGCGGCGACCTCGACCTCGCCGGTCGGGAGTTCGGGGTTCACGGTCCCGGCGGGCCGGAGCCTGACCTCACCTTCGATCTGGAGGACCCACTCGCGTCCGATGTGATGGACGTCGTCGTCGGTGAGTTGGGCGGGGTCGACGACCACCTGGAGGATCCCGGATGCATCGCGCAGATCGAAGAAGACCACGCCTCCGTGGTCCCGTCTGGCCGCAACCCATCCCGCGACGGTCACGACCGACCCCGCGTCCGTGGCCCGCAGCGTCGCGGCCTCGTGGCTGCGCATCATGATGATGATCTCCTCGACTCTGCTTGTTGCTCTCGGCGGGCGATCAGCCATGCCACGAGTGCTTCGCGTCCGACCTCGATCTGTTTGCCGGTGGCGAGGTCCTTCACCGCGACGGCGTCGCGCGCGAGTTCGTCGCGTCCGACCATCACGGTCACCGCGGCCCCGGATCGGTCGGCCGCCTTCCACTGTGCCTTGACCGACCGGCCGCCGTAGGCGCGGTCGACGGCGAAGCCGGCCGCGCGCAACGCCTCCACGAGCAGCACCATCGTGGTCGCCGCGTGATCGTCGAGCCCGTCGACGACGAAGACATCGATGTCGGGCAACGACACCGCCGCGTCGAGCGCGTCGAGCGCGAGCACGATCCGCTCCAGCCCGGTGCCGAATCCGATCCCGGGCGTGGGCGGCCCGCCGAAATCCTCGGCCAGACCGTCGTACCGGCCGCCGCCGCCAACGGCACTCTGCGCCGCGTCGAGCGCCGCGCTCTGGAACTCGAAGGTGGTGCTGGTGTAGTAGTCGAACCCACGCACCAGCCGCGGCGCGAGTTCGACGTCGATTTGGAGCGCACGTAGTCCGTCCTGCACGCGGGCGAAGTGCGCGGCTGCGGCATCCGAGAGGTGTTCGGTGAGCTGGGGCGCACTGAGGATGACGTCCTGCCACTCCTCCACCTTCGCGTCCAGCATCCGGAGTGGGTTGGTTTCGACCCGGGCCAGGAACTCCTCGCCGAGCGCGGCACCGTGGGTCGTGAAGTGTGCCCGCAGCGCGGCGACGAACTCGGGCCGAGATTCGCGGTCGCCCATCGAGTTGAGCAAAAGCCGCACATCCGTCAGGCCGAGGTCGGCGTAGAACCCGGCGAGCAGTGCGATGACCTCGACGTCGATGTCGGGGTCGCTGATGCCGAGCGCTTCCACGCCGAGCTGCCAGTGCTGGCGGTACCGGCCCTTCTGCGCGCGCTCGTACCGGAAGTTGGGCGCGACGTACCAGACCTTCCAGGGCGGGGTGGGCCGGTGCTGTACGAACGCCCGCACGACCGAAGCCGTCCCCTCCGGGCGGAGTGCGAGCCGTCGACCACCCTTGTCGGTGAGCTCGTACATCTCCTTGGCCACGACATCGGTGTGCTCACCGACGCGTTGGAAGACCTCGACGTGCTCGAACATCGGCGTGATCGCCAGCCCGTAGCCGTACCGTCGAGCCCGCTCCGCGAAGCGCGCCACGATCTCGACCCAACGCCCGGATTCGGGGGGCAGCACATCGTGGACCCCTTTGGGGGCGCGGAAGAGGTCGTCACGAGCCACTGCGTTCGGATGCTATCGGTGGAGTCTCACGGGCCCGGAGTTGTTAGGCCGGTGTCGCTTTCGTGCCCGGCAGGACCCTGGTCGCGTCGTAGACGGAGTCGACGCGCTTGAGCGCGGCGAGCAGGGAATCGAGATGCCCGGGATCGGCCAACTCGAACTCGAACCGGAACCGGGCCACCCGGTCGGCCGTGGTCTGGCTCTGACACGAGAGGACGTTCACGTGGTGTTCCGCGAGGGTGTTGGCCACGTCGCGCAGGAGGCGCGACCGATCGAGCGCCTCGACGTCGACCGAGACCACGTAGGCCCCCGACGCTTCGTGCTCCCACTCCACCTCCACCAGCCGCTCGGTCTGGCTTGCGAGCCCGCTCGCGTTGGCGCAGTCGGAGCGGTGCACCGAAACCCCGCGACCGCGCGTGAGGAACCCGATGATCTCGTCACCCGGCACCGGGGTGCAGCACCGTGACAGGCGCACGAGCATGTCGTCGAGACCCTCGACGTGGACCCCGGCCGAACGCCGGCGGGCGCTGCTGCGTGACGGGCGCCGCGCTGTGGCAGGGAGTTGCTCGGTGCCGCCGGAGAGACGCTGCCGCACCTTCTGCGCGACGTGGCGACCGGTCACGTGGTGCTCACCGATCGCGGCGTAGAACGCGTCGAGATCCGAATAGTGCATCTCCGCCGCGATCTCGGCGAGGAGTTGCGAGCCCATGATCTTCTGCACCGGGAGGCCCTCGCGCCGCAGCTCGACGACGAGGTCGTCCCGACCGCCGTCGATCGCGTCGCTGCGCCGCTCACGCGAGAAGCGCTGGCGGATCTTCTCTCGCGCGCGCGGGGTCGTCGCGAACTCGAGCCAGTCCTGCGTGGGGCCCGCGCCGTCGACCTTGCTGGTGACGATCTCGACCGTGTCGCCCGACGTGAGCAGCGCGTCGAGTGGGATCAGCCGCCCGTTCGAGCGGGCACCGATGCAACGGTGACCGACCTCGGTGTGGATCGCGTAGGCGAAGTCGACCGGGGTGGCTCCGGTCGGCAGCGTGATGACGTGACCCTTGGGGGTGAACACGAACACCTCACCCTGCTCCAGGTCGCCCTTGAGCGTCTGCATGAACTGCGCCGGGTCGTCGGTCTCGTGCTGCCATTCCACGAGACGCTGGAGCCAGACCAGGTCGTCGGTGTTCGTGGGCACCGCGCCCTGCTTGTAACCCCAGTGGGCGGCGACCCCGAACTCGGCGCGACGGTGCATGTCGCGCGTGCGGATCTGCACCTCGACCGGGCGTCCGCCGGGCGCGATCACCGTGGTGTGCAACGACTGGTAGAGGTTGAACTTGGGCATCGCGATGTAGTCCTTGAACCGGCCCTGCACCGGCCGCCACCACGCATGGATCGATCCCAACGCGCCGTAACAGTCCTTCACGGTGTCGACGATCACCCGGACCCCGAGCAGGTCCTGCACCTCGTCGAACTCCTTTTCGCGAACCACCATCTTCTCGTAGATCGACCAGAAATGCTTCGGACGGCCGCTCACCTCGGCGTCGATGTGCAACTCGGCCAGCCGCTCCCGCAGCTCCGTCAACACCTGTTGGAGGTGGTCCTCCCGCGCCGGCGCCTGCGTGTACACGAGCTGTTCGATCTCGGCGTACCGCTTGGGGTACAGCACCGCGAACGAGAGGTCCTCGAGCTGCCACTTCACGTCGGCGATGCCGAGACGGTGCGCGAGCGGTGCGTAGATGTCGAGGGTCTCGCGGGCGATGCGCAACTGCTTGCCCTCGGGGAGTGACGCGATCGTCCGCATGTTGTGCAGTCGGTCGGCCAGCTTGATCAGCAGGACGCGAATGTCCTTCGCCATCGCGACGAGCATCTTGCGCATCGTCGCGGCATGTTGCGCCTCCTTGGACGCGAACTGCAGTCGCTCGATCTTCGTGACCCCGTCGACGATCGCCGAGACCTCGGCACCGAACGCGGTCTCGACCCCCTCTTTGGTGAGTTCGGTGTCCTCTACCGCGTCGTGGAGGAGCGCCGCCGCGATCGTCACGTCGTCGAGTCCGAGATCGGCAAGGATCAGCGCGACGCCGAGGGGATGCGAGATGTACGGCTCACCCGAGCGCCGTACCTGTTCGGCGTGCGCGCGGTGCGCGGCGCCGTAGGCACGCTCGATGAGCGCGGTATCCGCCTTGCGGTGGCGCTCGAGGAACGATTCGAGCACCGGCGCCAGGGCCACGTCGACCTGCTGGCGCCGCCAGGGCAGCACCGACCGCCGCTCCACGCGGAGTTCGGTCCGGGTCGGTTCGGCCAGGCTCATCGGCCCCCTCGGTCAGGGCTGGAAGGGTAGGGGTGGCGCTGGAACACCCGCGGCGATGGTTTCATGCCGGAGGGCGTCGGAGCATCCGACCATTCTCGCACTCCCGGGCGCGCCTACCTGCGTTTACGGGATTTCTGCCGCCGGGGACGCGGCGCGATGACCGGGGCGTCCTTGCTCGACGCGGTGCTCGTCACCATGGCGGCCGGGGCCACCGGGACCGTGCCCGCGGCGGGATCGCCCTCGTGCGCATCGACCGCCTGAGCTGTGCCGCGGCCTGATGCGGCGGCACCGACGGTTGCCAGCTCCCGCGCGCTGCGGGTCGTACTGCGCTCGGCGAGCGCCCGGTAGCGCGGCTCGCGTTCTTTCCACCAGGCGAGGAGTGGTGTCGCCACGAAGATCGAAGAGTAGGCACCGATCAGCAGACCGATGAAGAGCGCGAGACCGAACTCCCGCAGCGCCAACGCACCTTCGAGTCCGACGCCCACCACCAACAGCGAAGCCACTGGCAGCAACGCCACGAACGACGTGTTGAGCGAGCGCATCAGCACTTCGTTGAGCGAGCGGTTGGCCATCGCCGTGTAGGTCAGGCCCTTCACGGTCGAGAGTTGGGGCGTGTTCTCCTTGATCTTGTCGAACACGACGACGGTGTCGTAGAGCGAGAAGCCGAGGATGGTCAGGAAGGCGATCACCGTGGACGGCGTCACCTCGATGCCCGTCACCGCATAGACGCCCACCGTGATGATGATGTCGTGGATCACCGCGGCGATGGCGGCCGCGGCCATCTTCATCTCGAAGCGCAGCGACAGGTAGAGCGCGATCGCGATGAAGAACAGCCCCAGCGCGAGCAGCGCTTCGTGGCTCACCTTGTCGCCCCAACTCGGACCGACCTCCGACACGCTGATGGACGCGACGGTCACCCCGCCGTACTTCGCCAGGGCCGCGGTGACCGCGTCTTCCCGGCCGAGGTTGACGGTGGTCGCCTCGATCCGGATCCCGTTGGACCCGAGGATCACGATCTTCGGATCCTTGATCTTCTGACCGTCGAGCAGCGACCGCAGGTCCGAGGTCGATGGACTCTTGGTGGAGACCGTCGTGAACTGCCACGAGGTCCCGCCGGTGAAGTCGAGTCCGAGGTTGAGTCCGTCACGGGCGATGAAACCGAAGAGGGAGATCGCGATCAGGACCGTCGAGATCAGGA
>JBDUBS010000711.1:0-1985 GCA_040003875.1 Acidimicrobiia bacterium
CGGACGCATCGGGTTGCTGTTCATCGACTTCGAGACTCCCCATCGGGTCCGCGTCCACGCGCACGCGGTGGTGCTCGACGGCGGACCTCTCCTGGACCTGTATCCCGGGGCGGACCTTGTCGTGCAGGCCACGGTCGTCGACTCATTCGTCAACTGTCCCCGGTACATCACCCGCCAGGCTTCGTCCGAGCCGTCGACCTACGTACCCGACGAGGACGGCAAGGCACCGTTGCCCGGCTGGAAGCGCATCGACCTACTCCAAGACGTTCTGCCCGAGCGTTTCCGCAACCTGGCCGAGGCCAGCGGCGGCACGATCACCGTCGGCGAGTACGCGGCCCGGCTCCTGCGCGGCGAAGGGTGAGTCTCTGCCCCACTGGACACGGGACGGATCACTCGAGCCCGCAAGAGCATCATCACCGCCGTTCTCGGGTCGGCGATCACTCGTCAATCGGGTCTGTCAATCAGCTGGCCCAATCACGTGACAGATGCTGGTGGGGGAGCAGTCGGCCGGATCGAGGGTTTGACCGTGCGCGCTGAGTGCTTTGAGGTCGGCGCGGAGCGTTTCGAGTTCGGTGATGCGGTCGGCGAGCGCGGCGTCGTGCTGGTCGATGAGCGCGAGCACGTGGGTGCACGGGGGTTCGCCGCGTTCACGGAACTGGATGATCTCGCGGATCTCGCCCAGCGTGAGTCCCACGGCCTGCGCGGCGCGGGTGAACGCGAGTCGGTCGAGCGCGTCGGGTTCGTAGGTGCGGGAGCCGTTGGGTTCGCGGGTCGCCGGGGTCACGATGCCGACGCGTTCGTAGTAGTGGAGGGTCTTCACCGATACGCCCGCGCGACGAGCGACTTCACCGATCCGCATAGTGCTGCAATCATAGCTTGACCCTCCAGCCTGAAGGAGGGTTTACGGTGGTCGCATGGAGATCACGGTGCAGTATTTCGAGGGTTGTCCGAACGTCGGCGTCGTGCGGCGGCGCCTGGCTTTGGCGGTCGTCGATCCGAGCGCGGTGCGGTTGGTGGACGTCGGTTCGCCGGAACGCGACGACGCCTCGCGCTGGTCGGGGGAGTGAGCGGTGCCGATCTCGATCAATCGCTCCACCTTGCTGGGGCTCCTCGACGAAGGAGCACAACTCGCCGAGGTCCTGCCCCGCGGCGAGTACGACGAAGAGCATCTGCCCGGCGCGATTCATCTCCCACTCAAGTCCCTCACGGCCGACTCGGCGCGTGTGCTCGACCGGGGACGTCCCGTCGTCGTGTACTGCTGGGACGGTCTCTGAGACATGAGTCCACGAGCCGCGTGGCGGCTCGAACGTCTCGGTTACACCGCCTACGACTACACGGCGGGCAAGGTCGATTGGCTCGCCGCTGGTCTCGCTACGGTGCGGGCCGAACCGCCGCCGCCCCGAGCCATCGACGCGATCAATCGCGATGTTCCGACGTGTTCTCCTGACACGCCGATCTCCGAGCTCGACCACGTGCGAGCCGCACGCGCAGGCTTCTTGGTGGTCGTCAACGGGCATCACATCGTGCTCGGACGCATTCGCGTCGCGAACCTCGGGCGGGCATCAGCGGGCGCAACGGCAGAGGAGGTGATGGAACCCGGACCCGCGACCGTACGAGCGGACGTCGATCTCGACGAGACGCGAGAACGGCTGCGCCACCGAGGAGTACCGCACATTTTGGTCACGACTCCGGAAGGCGAGCTGCTGGGCGCCCTCTCGGCGGTCGAAGCCGACCGATAGATGGAAGGCGCGGTTGCCCCAGCGGGTTTCCGTGTGACCAATGTCTGTGCTCGACGTCCCTCGACCCAGTGTTCCGACCGAAGCGCCTTTGGCGGCGCGGTGGCAACGCCGGGCCTGCGTGTCTCCCGATCTCGCTGCGACGGACGCTCGGTACCGCCGCGATCGTCGGGACACTGCTTTCGATCGTGAATCAGGCCGGCGTTATCGTTCATGGCGATGCCACGGCCGTCACATGGATTCGAGTGA
>JBDUBS010000014.1:0-1980 GCA_040003875.1 Acidimicrobiia bacterium
TGTTCTTCGCGGTGAGCCTCCTGAGCGCGTTCTCCCAGTTGCTGGCCGGACCGCTCGCGGCTCGCATCGGACTGGTGCGCACGATGGTCTTCACCCATCTGCCCGCGAACCTGTTCCTCGCGCTGGCCGCGTTCGCACCGTCGGCCGGGTTCGCGATCGCCTGTCTGCTCGTGCGCTCGCTGTTCTCGCAGATGGACGTGCCGGCGCGCCAGGCACTCGTGATGGCGGTCGTGACACCGGAGGAACGGGCCGCCGCCGCGAGCGTCACCAACGTGCCCCGCAGCCTGGCGTCCGCGACCACACCACTCATCGCCGGCGCGCTCCTCAAGGCCACCACCTTCGGGTGGCCGCTCGTGATCGCGGGCGTGGGCAAGGCCACCTACGACCTGCTCCTCCTCGCCCGGTTCGGTCGCCGGGCCCACGCCACCACCGACCTCGGCCGCCGCTGACCACCTTGAGGCAAGTTCGACTGAGAGGTTCACGAGATGCCCCGACTACGCCAGGTGCCACGCGACGAATCCAACGCTCCGATCGTGACCGTGATGTACGACATGTTGTTCGGACCCGGTCGGGACCCCGTTGCCGAGCCTGGGACCGCGACCGGCACGACCGGCGACTGGTGGCCGGTGTTCGCACTGGTGCCCGACGTGCTCGAGCACTGCGTGCAGGGCTTCGGGCTGTACCAGAGTCCGAAGCGCCTCCTCGACCCCCAGTTGCGTGAGCTCGGTCAGACGCGCGCTGGTTGGGCGCGGGGCAGCCAGTTCGTGTTCTCGCAGCACTGCAAGTCGTGTCGGGCGATCGGCATTCCGGAGGAGAAGATCACCGCGATCCCGGCATGGCAGGTCGCGGAATGTTTCAGCCCGGTCGAACGGGCACTGCTCGCCTACACCGACGCGCTCGTCTACGACGGTGGGCGGGTCGCCGACGACGTGTTCGCCGTGTTGCAGGCGCACCTCTCGGACGAGGAGATCCTTGAGTTCACCTACGTCACTGCGCTCTACGAGATGCACGCCACGATGAGTCGCGCGCTCCGGACCGAGTTCGACGATCGCCCCGAACCCATCGTCGAAGTCGTCGGGCCCGACGGTGTCTCCGCGCTCGATGTCGGCCGCAGCATCAGCCTCCCCGCGGAGGACTGATGACGGGATCCCGCTCGCATGTTCGACCGTAGGGCGGGGAGCTTCCGCTCCCGATTCGCTCGCGACCGCAGGACCCTGCTGGCCCACCCGGCCGCGGCGGCGTCTTCCGTGACCGACGCCGACCTCGTGCACCTGCCGCCGCTGGTGCAGACGTATCTCCGCCGTTCGGGGGTCGTCGGCAGACCTCACGTCTACAACCTCCGCGTCACGTTCGATGCGCAGATGAGGAGCTCCGCGGCGTCGCCGTGGATGCCGGCTGCCGCGACCCAGTACGAGTTCTTCGACCCCCCGGCTCGCCTCTTCCACATGACGGCGACCCGCGCCGGGATCCCGATGGATGTACTCCACGAGTACGTGGACGGTGCCGCCACATTCCAGGTCCGGGTCTCGGGGGTCGTCCCGGTGGTGAACGAGTCCGGCGCGGCGATCACCCACGACGAGACCGTGACGCTGATGAACGACGTGCTCGTCCTGGCCCCCGCCGCAGTGCTCGATCTGCCATTCGACTTCGAGACGATCGACGACCGGTCCGTCCGCGCCACGTTCCAGAACGCGGGATTCGCCGTCGCGGCGACCCTCGCCTTCGACGCCGACGGCGATCTGGTGGGGTTCACCTCCGCGGACCGAGCGCACGACCGGAAGGCCGGCGCCGCGGTCTGGTCGACGCCACTCTCGCACTACGCGGAGGTGGACGGCATCCGGGTGGGAACCCACGGCGATGCGAACTGGATCGACGAGACGGGTGAGTGGACCTACGGCCGGTTCGTGATCCGCTCGCTCGCCTACAACCTGGAACCCGAGTCCCGTACTGCACCTTCGACGTCGGTCGCCCCGGTCGGTG
>JBDUBS010000004.1:0-1978 GCA_040003875.1 Acidimicrobiia bacterium
AGGCCGACCGGCCCGGGCCGGAAAAGCTGTGTGACGCGGTGGTCAACCATGAGCTCCTGCTCCAGCCCGGACTGCACTGGGACTCCGCCCTGCTCGACCGGATCGGCGACGGGCACTGTGGTGACGTCACGATCCGTCTCGCTGTCGGCGGTCCGCACATCTTCGACTTCCAGTTCTACGACGGTACCGGGCGACCGGACTGGAAGCTGGTTCCGGCCGCTCGTGGCGCCACGGTCCGGGTCGTGAATGATGGGTTCGACACGGGGTGCACCGGGACTGCGAGTCCGGTCCTCTTCGCCGGCAAGTTCACGATGCAACTTGGAGCGGGTGCGACCGCCGACCTGTGCGGGCCCGACGGGTCGGGCCAACACATCGCGGCGGCGCAGGTGGTGGCCGGCGCCGACCCGGCGATGGAGCACTCCGCGGTGACCACCCCCACCAGCTGGACCGTGGACCAGAGTCGCGACGCTTCGTTCAACTTCCCGCCGTCGTCGATCGCCACCCCGGCCGATCTCCTCGCCGCCCCGGACTGCGACCCGAACCGGAGCTGTACCAGTGGTTTCGTGCCGGGAACCCTGCGTGGCGATCGTGCGGTGGGAACGGTCGTGATGACGATCCCGGACCCGGTGTCGCTGCGCCCGGAGCCCGATCGCGGCTTGTTGGTCGACTCTCTGCACCTCGACATCACCCACCGGGAGCCGGGCGGTGACGTCGCCGAGGCTCACGTCTGGATCTCGGACGGCTTGCCGGACAAGTTCGTATGCGATCTCAGCGATCCGGGCCACCGGTTGAGCCCGTCGAACGATTTCCAGACCGACGGCTACGAGTGCGACCTGACCGGTGTCGGGCGGCCGTACTTCCCGACCCCGACCGGCGACCTTCAGGTGACATACCAGGTGCAACTGAAGAACCAGGCCAACGGCAAAGATGCGCCGGCGCGTTCGGCCGATATTGCACTCGATTCGGTGCGACTGAGTGCACAGTTCGCCCGCCCGACCGCACGCACCTCGGCGCCGAGCGGCGACATCCTGACGACCAAAGACGGCGGTGCAATGCATGCGCTCGGCACCGTCTACCTCCCCAGCGGGGACGTGAAGTTGAATTTCAACGGCGAGAACAAGACGCGCTTCGAGCGCGGTCTCGTCGTCAACTCCGTCGACGTCTCACGGCTCCCGAGCCAGGCCGACTTCACTCCGTTCTCGCTCCCCGGTGGCGGCAACTACACCGATCGTCTCACGACGTTCCAAGCGTTCCTCGGGAGCGACACCACCGCGCCGCCGCTCCTCACCACCCGGGTGCGGTTCTGCGACGTACACCCCGAGGGCGGAGCGCCGACGCTGCCGTGCGCAGGCGCGCTCGGGGGTCCGGCCAAGATCCTGGCCTGGGACCCGACCCGGTAGTCAGTCGCCGGAGTTGGGGTCGATGTCAGCGGCTTCGACGACGAGGTCCCAGCGGTCGAGGCAGTCCTCACAGCGATAGGTCGCGATGTCGCCCTCGCGGTAAGGCGATTCTTCGGTCCCGGGCTGGACGAGGTGCGCCCGCCCACCGCAGTCGACGCAGACGATGATCGCCGGTGGATCGATCACGCGGTGGCGGCGGTGTCGACGACGGTCCCGCCGTCGATCATCTGCAGCGAGCACGCCTGGTCGAGGCCGAGCACCTGCATGAAGCGGCCCATGGCGAGGTACTTCGCGACCACCAGCGTCAGCTCCACGATCTCGCCGGGATCGAATCGCTCGGCGAGTCGAGTCATCAGTGCATCGTCGATGCGGGCCGATTCGGTGCAGAAGCGCGTCGTGTACTCGAGTGCGACGGATTCGGTGGGGGAGAAACGCGGGTCACGGAAGTCGGTCACCGCGCGGAGGTCGTCGTCGGTGACGCCCGCTTCGACGGCCATCGGTGTCCGCCATCCCAGACACACTGCGCACTCGTTGATGGTGGCGACGCGCATGCGCACCAGTTCGTGGAGTCGCCAGTC
>JBDUBS010000610.1:0-1977 GCA_040003875.1 Acidimicrobiia bacterium
ACGAGTGGGACGGGCGAACCCCGTCCGGTGGGTTCGATTCCTGCCACCTCCGCCACCTCCGCCACCGAAACCGACGGCCTGAAGTCGCCGACGCCCGACGAGGAGCGACCACACCATGGAGTACCGCCAGTTCGGCAAGACCGGAACGCGAGTTTCGGAGTTGTGCCTCGGCACGATGACCTTCGGCAACGAGGCTGACGAGACCACCAGCAAGCAGATCGTCGACCGCTTCGTCGATGCCGGTGGCAACTTCATCGACACCGCGAACGTGTACTCGCAGGGCGCGTCCGAGGAGATCACCGGTCGCGCCATCGCCGGCAAGCGTGACCAGATCGTCCTCGCCACCAAGGCTCGCTTCGCCATGGGCGGCGACACGAACGCGGTCGGTTCGTCCCGTCGGAACCTTCGGTCGGCGTGCGAGGCGTCGTTGCGCCGGCTCGGCACCGAATGGATCGACCTCTACCAGGTGCACATGTGGGACAAGCACACGCCACTCGAAGAGACGATCTCGACCCTCGACGACCTCGTACGCGAAGGCAAGGTCCGGTACGTCGGCGCCAGCAACTTCGCCGGCTGGCACCTCGCGAAGGCGCTCGGGATCAGTGCGCTCCACAACTGGGAGCCGTTCGTGTGTCTGCAACCCGAGTACTCCCTCATCACGCGTGACCCCGAGCGGGAGCTGATCCCGCTCTGTGAGAGCGAAGGACTCGCGGTCATCCCGTGGAGTCCGCTCGGCGGTGGGATCCTCACGGGCAAGTACCAGAAGGGCGCCGAGTTCCCGAGCGGGACCCGCGGAGGCGACAGCGAGAACCCGATCACGTTCACGTATCGGCTCGACGACCGGGCGTGGAACATCGTGGACGCGGTGACCGACGCCGCGGCGAAGACCGGCAAGAGCGCGGCCCAGATCTCACTCAACTGGGTGCTCAACCGGCGCGGGGTGACTGCGCCGATCATCGGCGCCCGCAATCTCACCCAACTCGAGGACAACCTGGGTGCCGTCGGATGGCAACTCGACGACGAGACCGGGAAGGCGCTGGCGTGGGCGAGCGCGTTCCGTCTCGGCTACCCGTACGAGTTCATCCAGTACGCCGGCTGAGCCGGTCCCGAGAGGAGCCCCATGGAGTTGCGCCAACTCGGCCGCACCGGCGTGCGCGTCACCGAAGCGTGCCTCGGCACGATGACGTTCGGGCGGGAAACCCCCGAGGACGAGAGCATTCAGATCCTCGACCGCTACCTCGACGCCGGTGGCAACTTCCTCGATACCGCCAACGCGTACAACCGGGGTGCATCGGAGGAGATCCTCGGCCGCGCGCTCGGTAAACGCCGCGATCAGATCGTGCTGGCGACCAAGTGCCGCATGCCGATGAGCGGTGACACCAACGACCACGGCGCGTCGCGTCGCGTCATCCGTCAGCAGGTCGAGGCGTCCCTCCGACGACTCCGGACCGAGTGGATCGACCTCTACCAGATCCATTGTTGGGACCGCGACACACCGCTCGAGGAAACGCTCTCCACCCTCGACGATCTCGTCCGCGAGGGCAAGGTCCGCTATATCGGCGCGAGCAACTACACCGGTTGGCAACTCGCCACCGCGCTGGGCGTCTCGCACGCGCACGGCTGGGAGCCGTACATCTCGATCCAACCCCAGTACTCACTCGTGACGCGCGAGATCGAGCGCGAGCTGTTCCCGCTCGCCCAGTACGCAGGGCTCGCCGTCCTGCCGTGGAGTCCGCTCGGGGGCGGCCTGCTCTCCGGGAAGTACCAGGCGGGCGCCGAACCCGCCACAGACACACGCGCGGCCGACACCACGCCGTCGGCAGTCCTCATGCGGGTACGGATGCAAGAGGACCGCAACTTCGCAGTCGCGGCCGCGGTGCGAGACCTCGCGACCGAGTTGGGCAAGACCATGGCCCAGGTCGCGCTCAACTGGGTGTTGCACCGGCCCGGGGTCACCGCACCGATCCTCGGCGCGCG
>JBDUBS010000645.1:0-6542 GCA_040003875.1 Acidimicrobiia bacterium
CGCATCGGCCTCGATGGTGCCGAGCCCGCGGGCGAGCGACTGCCACGACGAACCGCCACCGCGACCGGAGCCGTCGATCTCCCCCACCTGGAGCAGGTCACCGCGCCGCGCCCGCTCCTCCTCACGGGACGCGAAGTCGATACCCGCGCTCCGGAACGCGGCGACGGCTTCGGTCCGCGCCCGGTCGACCAGCTCGATCGCCGCGTCGTCGAGGCCGCACATCGCCTCCACCGCGTTGCCCACGTTCATGAGCAGCTTCGTGTACTTCCACCGCATCACGTTCGGCACCGCACGCGCGTGGAACCCGCCCTGGCCGAGCACGAGGGCGAGATCACGTGCGGTGTCGTCGACCGCACCCGACGCAAGCCCGATGTCGAACAGACCGGGGATCGGCGACGCGTACGCCTCGACCCGACCGGGTTCGAGATGGGCGGCCGGCATCATCACCACCACGCCGTATGTCTGCGAGAACCGCTCGGCGACCGCGCGCTCGTTCGCCACCCCGTTCTGGAAACACGCGACTGGGGTCGCCGGTGGCGCGACGCGCGCCAGATCGTCGAGCACGGGTCCGGTGTCCTGACTCTTCACCGCGAGCGCCACGACGGTGGACGCGTCGATCCTGAGCTCGGCGACCGTTCGCACGACGGGGACGGGAACCGTGACGACCCGATCCGGTTCGGCGAGGACCAAGCCGGCCCGCTCGATCGCGTCGGCGTGGGCGCCGCGAGCCACGACGGTGACGTCGACGCCGGCCTCGACCAGCCGGGCCGCGACCGCGCCCCCGATCGCACCGGCCCCGACGATCACGAGTCTGGTCATCGGACGATCGTAGGTGTCGTATCGTCGAGTCCATCGACCGCCTGACCCTGCTCGACGAGCTCCGTGCCATCGCCCAGACCGGCCTCCACTACTCGACCGATCCGTACGACCGCGAGCGCTGCACCCGGTTGCTCGCGCTCGCGACCGAGGGGTACGGCGAGGCGCTCGACCTCCCCGAGCCCGAGGTGCGCGCACGGCTGGCGAGAGATCTCGGGTACGTGAGCGCCAAGGTCGGGGCCGACGCCGCGATCTTCGACCCCGACGGTCGCATGTTGATGGTGCTGCGCGCCGACGACGAGAAGTGGGGATTCATCAGCGGCTGGGTCGACCCGGGCGAGACGCCGGCGACCACCGTCGTGCGCGAGGTGCAGGAGGAGGTGGGGCTCACCGTGAACGAGTTCCGACTCGTCGATGCCGTCGGTCGTCGGGCCGGCACCGAGTACGGCCCGCACGCGGTGGTGTCGATCGTCTACCTCTGCACCGTCGCGCCGGGGCCGGTGGTCATCTCCCACGAGTCTCTGGCCGCCGAGTACCGCGAGCTCGAGTCGGTCGGGGCCGACGACTGGCACGCCAACCATGAGTCGCTCGCCCACCTCGCCCGCGACGCATGGCGCGCCTCCCACCCCTAAACCCCGAGCGGGGTGTGGTCAGGCGCAGTGGGTGGGGTCGGCGCGATCGACCTGGGTGACGCAGGTATCCCGCGCTCGGGCGGAGACGACCACCCACCCCTCGTCGCCACCTTCGAGGGTGATCTCGACGTCGGTCGACGCGGCGGTCGCGTCGGCACCGCCGGTCTCCCGGACTTCGACGACCAATGGCTCGCCCGAGTGCACGGCGGCGACCGTGATCTGGCCGACTTCGGAGGTGTCGCTGCCGCGCCACGCCGCCGCGAGATCCTCGGCCACCGCGTCCGGACCCTTTGCGAACGGCCGGGGCGCACGAGCCTTCCATTCGGTGGTCACGTCGCTCCACGCGGTCGGGCCGCGGGAACCGATGGTCGTCGACGTGGTCGAGCCACGCTTCGCGGTGGACGACGTCGTCGACTCGGCCACGCTCGAACCCGAACCGCAGGCCGCGAGCCCGACCATGACCACGCCTGCCATGAGCACCGTACGCATCGTCATGACATCCCCTCAGCTCTTGAACAGGAACTCGACGTCGTCGCCGAGCAGGTCCTCGACCTCGTCGGCGAGCGGGCGGTTGCGGCGCAATCCCGGGTCGTCGTCGAGGATCTCGCCGGCCGCAGTGCGGGCGAACAGCACGTACTTCTCGTCGCGCGGCAACTTGCCGAGCTTGAGGTCGCCGAGGCCGGCCTGACGCTCACCGAACACCTGACCGGAGCCGCGTATCTCGAGGTCCCGCTCCGCGAGCAGGAACCCGTCGGTCGATTCCTCCATCGCGGCCATGCGCGCCTCGCCGTCGGGCGTCGACGGATCCGCGAACAGGAAGCACCAGGCCTGATCCCCGCCGCGCCCGACGCGACCTCGCAACTGATGGAGCTGCGAGAGGCCGAACCGGTCGGCGTCCTCCACGATCATCACGGTCGCGTTGGGGACGTCGACGCCGACCTCGATGACGGTCGTGGCCACGAGCACCTGGGTCTCGCCGGCGCGGAACGCGTTCATCGCCGATTCCTTCTCCGCCGACTTCATCTGCCCGTGCAGCAGGCCGAGTCGGTAGCCGAACAACTCCCCACCCGCGAGTTCCTCGAACTCCTCGGTCGCGGCCTTCGCCTCGATCTTCGGCGATCCCTCCACCAACGGACACACCACGAAGGCCTGATGGCCGGCGGCGATCTCCTCGCGGAGCCGGTCGTAGGCCGCCTTCCGCTCGGTGGGTCCGGGGCCCACCACCTCGGTGACCACCGGCGTACGCCCCGGAGGCATCTGGCGCAGCTCGGTGCGGTCGAGGTCGCCGTACACGAGCATCGCCGCGGTGCGCGGGATCGGCGTGGCGGTCATCACCAACACGTCGGGTGAATCGCCGAGGCCGCGCAACAACGACCGCTGCTCGACGCCGAAGCGATGCTGCTCGTCGATCACCGCGAGGCCGAGCTTGGTGAACGGTGCGTCGCCGTAGAGCAGCGCGTGCGTACCGACGATGATGTCGACGTCGCCGGCGGTGAGCCCGGCCGCGATCTTGCGACGATCGGCCGCACCCACCTTGTTGGTGAGCAGCGCGACCGTCACCGGTCGCTCCGCGAGCAGCGTGCTCTCGCTCGGCACCACGAGCGTCGACAGCGTCGCGGTCGCGACCGCGTGGAGTTGCTCCGCAAGGACTTCGGTCGGCGCCATCAGGGCGCCCTGGTACCCACCCTGTACCGCCATCAACAACGCGGTGATCGCCACCAACGTCTTGCCCGACCCGACCTCACCCTGGAGCAGCCGGTGCATCGGGATCGGCCGGGCCATGTCGGCGCGGATGGCGGCGATCGCGGCTTCCTGGTCACCGGTCAGCAAGAAGGGCAGCGCGCCGAGGAAGCGGTCGACGAGTTCGCCGTCGACGGTGTGCGCGATCCCCGATGCCTCAGCCTCGATCGCGCGCTTGCGAGCGACCAGTCCCACTTGCATCCGAAGGAACTCGTCGAAACGGAGCCGCCGCTGGGCGCGCTGGGCGTCCCGCATCGACGTCGGCGCGTGCACGTCGCGGTATGCCGTGGTGCGGTCGACGAGCTTCATCTCCTCGAGCACCGGTTGCGGGATCGTCTCCGACATTGCGCCGACCCAGTCGAGCACGAGTGCCACCGCCGGCTGGACCTCCCAACTCGACACGTCGGCCTTGCCCGACTGCGGGTAGATCGGCATCACCACGCCGGTCTTCGTGTCGCCGGCCTGGCCCAGGATGTCGACCACCGGGTTGGTCATCTGCCGCTTGCCGCGGTACACGTCGAGCTTGCCGTAGAGCGCGACCTCGGTACCCGTCGGCAGCTGCTTCTCCCGCCAGGGCTGGTTGAAGAACACAAGGTTCAAGAGCCCGGTCGCGTCCTCGACCACCGCTTCCACCATCTTCTTGCGGTTGCGGGTCACCCGGCTCGAGATGCGTTGCACCTCCGCCACGATCGTGGCCTCGGCCCCCACCTCGAGTTCGGCGATCTCGGACTGCCGGGTCCGGTCGTGGTAGCGGCGTGGGTAGTGGCCGATGAGGTCGAGCACCGATTCGATCGGCGGGCTCATCGCACCCAGCTTGTCGAGCAACCGAGCCGAGACCCCGGGCACCTCGGTGAGCGAGGTCTGCCCGAGCGCTCGCAGCGTCCGGCCGTCAGACACCGTGATTACTCCACCCCGATCAGGTACGGGTACAACGGCTGGCCGCCGTCGTGCACTTCCACCTCGACCCCCGGGTGGCGGAGGCCCAGGTGCTCGCGCAGCCGGTTGGTCTCGGCGTGGCGCGCGTCGCTCCCGACGAGCACGGTCACGATCTCGGAGTCCTCGCCGATGAGCGCGTCTATCAGCGCGAACGCGGCCTCGGCCGCCGAGGATGTGGCCACACAGATGCCGTCGCGATTGATCGCGATCCAGTCGCCCTTCCGGATCGGACCGCATTCCGCGACCGTGTCGCGCACCGACTGTGTGACCTCTCCGGCGCTCGTCCGGGCGACGGCCTCGGCGAGCGCGTTCACGTTGGTCTGCAGATCGGCATCGGGGTCGTAGGCCACGAGCGCACCCAGCGCCTCGACCATCGAATGGGTGGGGACGACCGCGACCGACTTCTCGGTGAGCGCGTCCACCTGGCGGGCGACGGGCACGATGTTCTTGTTGTTGGGCAGGATGATCACGGACTCCGAAGGGCAGCGCTCCACGGCTTCGAGGATCTGGGCGGTCGACGGGTTCATCGACTGACCACCGGCCACGATCTCCTGCACCCCGAGGCTCGCGAGGAGGCGCTGCACGCCATCGCCGACCGCGATCGCGACGACCGCGGTCTCGACCATGTCCTCGGGCGCGTGCACGATCACCGCCGGCACCGCGTCGGTGACCCACTGCTCCTCCTCGACCTGCTCGATCAGGTCGGTGACGCGGATCGCGTGCGGCTTACCTGCTTCGATCCCAGCTTCGACGGCGCCGCCTATGTCGTCGGTGTGCACGTGACAGTTCCAGAGTCCGTCGCCACCGACCACGACGATCGAGTCGCCGAGCGCGGCCCACGCCGACTTGAACGCGGGAATGGTGGCATCGGGCGCGTCGAGGAAGTACATGACCTCGTACCGCAGCGCAGAGACGTCGCCGTGCGCGGCGTGCGACTCGACGATGAGTGGCGCCGCGCGCTCGTCCGGCAGCGGGAGCGTGCGCCCGTCGACCACTTCGAGGAACGCGTCGAGGAGGAGTGTGAACCCCTGACCACCGGCGTCGACCACGCCCGCGTCGCGGAGGACCGGGAGCATCTCGGGCGTCTGGGCCACTGCCTGGTGCGCCGCCGCCGCCGCTTCGTCGAGGACGTCGACGAGGGTGACGGTTCCCTTGGAGCTCGCGCCCTCGGCGGCTTCGGCCGACCAGCGGATCACCGTGAGGATCGTGCCCTCGACCGGACGCATCACGGCCTGGTACGCAGCGTCGGAGGCGGTCCGGAGCGCGGCGACGACCTCGGCCGGGCCGGCGGTGTCGCGGCCCCGGAACGTGTCGGCGATCCCCCGCAGGATCTGGGAGAGGATCACGCCCGAGTTCCCGCGCGCGCCCATCAACGATCCGTGCGAGATCGCCTGACAGATCTCGCTCATCCCCTCGGCGGATCCGAGGGCCTGCACCACCGATTCGACGGTGAGGGTCATGTTGGTCCCGGTGTCGCCGTCGGGCACCGGATACACGTTGAGGCGGTTCAGGGCTTCCTGGTGGATGCGCAACGCGTCCCGGAACCGGGTGATCACCCGCCGAACGTCGGATGCGTCGAGCTGCTCGAGTGCCGCCATGGCGCCGCATCGTAGGCGTCGACCGACCCGCTCCGGCGGCTTGCTGCTACCCTTCGATGCCTTCCGGGGAGGCCGGGCACGGCCCGATCATCGCCTCCGATTCACCTTTCCGAACCAGGAGTTGAGGACGACACCATGGCATCCGTCTGCGAAGTGTGCGGCAAGAAGCCCATCTTCGGGAAACGCCTGAGCCACTCCCACCGTCGGTCGAATCGGCGTTGGAACCCGAACGTGCAGAAGGTCCGCGCCATCGTCGACGGATCGCCGGTCCGGCTCCACGTGTGCACCTCGTGCATCAAGGCCGGCAAGGTCCAGAAGCCTTAGTCATGCAGGGTGTCGTACGGAGCTTCGATCCTGGAACCGGTGAGGGAGTGGTCGTCACCACCAACGCCGAGCGGTCCGAGGTGCTGCTCGCGTCGAACGCGCTCGAAGGTTCGATCTTCCGCATGCTGCGCCAGGGCCAGCGCGTGAACTTCGACCTCGATGCGTCCGGGAACGCCACCGCAGTGCGTAGCGGGGCCGAGAAAGACATGGCCCTGCCGCCGGACATCCAGGTGTAGGCGAGGTACTGGATCGTATGGGGCTGGACGACGGGAATATGGCGGGATGGCACCGGGACCCGTCGGGTCGTCACGAGTTGCGGTTCTGGGAAGGCGACGCGTGGACCGAGCACGTCGTCGACGAGGGCATCCCCGGCCTCGACTACCCGACGCGCAGCGGCCGTCCGCCCGAAGGCGCGACGTCCACGCCGACGCCGACCATCGAGCCACCGAGTCCCCCCGAGCCCGCCCTGCCCGAGATGGTCGCGGAGCCCGTCCAA
>JBDUBS010000108.1:0-6540 GCA_040003875.1 Acidimicrobiia bacterium
GCTGGCCCTGGCCGAGCGTGTCGAGGTCACGGTTCTCGACGATCTCTCCACGGGGCAAGCCGGGAACGTCAATCCAGCCGCCGAGCTCGTCACCGGATCCATCGTCGATGCCGACGTGGTGGCCCGGGCCGTGGCCGGCGTGGAGGTCGTGTTCCATCTCGGCGCGCTCGGTGCGGTCGCCCGTTCCGTCGCCGACCCGCGTTCCTCCAACGCAGCCAACGTGGACGGCACGCTCAACGTGCTCACCGAAGCGCGCGACGGCGGCGTCCGGCGAGTCGTGTTCGCGTCCTCCAGTTCGATCTACGGCGGGGCCGAGGTCGTGCCGACGCCCGAGACCACGCCGTTGCGGCCGCGGTCGCCGTACGCAGTCACCAAGATGACCGGCGACTGGTACACGCGAGTGTTCGCGGAGCTCTACGAGCTGGAGACGGTCGCGCTGCGGTACTTCAACGTGTACGGCCCGCGTCAGCGCCCCGACGCCACCTACGCCGCGGTCATTCCGTTGTTCGCAGCCGCGTTGTTGGCGGGGGAACATCCGGTCGTCCACGGCGATGGCACCCAGAGTCGGGACTTCACCTTCGTGACCGACGTCGTCGCCGCGAACCTCGCCGCGGCGAGTGCGCCGACCGAAACCGCGAGCGGCCAGGCATTCAACATCGCGCCGGGGGCGGGCACGACCCTCTTGGAACTGCTCGACGGTCTCGCCACCCGTATCGGTGTGACCCCGGATCCGGTGTTCGTGGACCCGCGTCCCGGTGACGTGAAGATCTCCTGTGCCGACGCTTCGGCTGCGCGCTCGGTGCTCGGTTGGGCGCCGACCGTGTCCATCCCCGACGGCCTCGCCGCCTACGTCGACTGGATCCGCGCCACCTGATCCACTCGCCCTGATTCATCGGCCCGATCACGTCACGGCTTCAGCACCCAGGCGTTCGTGAGTCACACCCCAACGAACTGGAGCGTTTGTCACTCCGGAGACGCGAGGCGTCCTCGAACTGACAAGCGCTCCGGCGTTGGCGCACCCAGGCGGTCACCGATGTCACCCGAGCGTTGAGCAGGGGCGAGTGATGTCCGCGTTTCGGGAAATCCGGTTAGGTATACAGACGTAGAGCTAAGCCGGATTTCCGAAACCGTCTATCAGCGCGCCACGACGAACTCGTCCGCGGACGCGTTCGGGGATCTCCGCCCTGGGAGCAGAGCAACACCACCCAGGCGGCACGTCACGCGGTGCCGGCGGCTACTCGGCGAGCAGGTTGGAGATCTGGACGGCCGCCTCGTCCGGCGTCGGGCCGGGGGTGAGCACGAGGTCCGGAGTGATGGGCGCCTCGTAGGGGTCGTCGATTCCGGTGAAGCCCTTGATCTCGCCGGCGCGGGCCTTTGCGTAGAGGCCCTTCACATCCCGCTGCTCGCACAGTTCGATCGGCGTGTCGACGAAGATCTCGACGAAGCGGACGCCGGCGGTCTGATGACGTTCGCGGACCCGGTCCCGGTCGGCACGGTAGGGACTGATCAGCGGGACGATCGCCACGACGCCCGCGTCGGCGAAGAGCAACGCGACTTCACCCGCTCGCCGCACGTTCTCGGCCCGGCTCGTCGCGTCGAATCCCAGGTCGCCGTTGAGTCCGTGGCGGAGGTTGTCGCCGTCGAGGAGATAGGCCGGCACCCCGCCGGTGATGAGGAGGCGTTCCAAGGCGACGCCGACCGTGCTCTTGCCCGAACCAGAGAGGCCGGTCAACCACACCGTCGCCCCGGCGTGCCCGGTCGCGGCTTCGCGTTCTGCACGGGTGACGGTGCCGGCATGGAAGACGACGTTCGGGCTGACCGGCGTGGGGTCGTCTGGTCCGCTCATGGGCTCAAGCGTCGATGATCATGCCGGCGCCGACGGTCTCGTTCGTGGCCTCGTCGATGAGGATGAACGACCCGGTCGTGCGGTTCCGGCGGTACTCGTCGACGAACAGCGGCGTGGTGACGCGCAGGCTCACGCGACCCATGTCGTTCATGCCGAGCGTGCCGCTGGTCTCGTCGCGGGAGAGCGAGTTCACGTCCATCCGGTAGTGGAGGTCACGGACGAGCGCACGGGCCGAGCGGGTGGTGTGCTTGATCGCGTACTTGCCGCCCACCTGCAACGGACGCTCGCTGAACCAGCAGATCATCGCGTCGATCTCCTGCGTGGTCTCCGGCGCGTTGTTCGGTCGGCAGATCATGTCGCCACGGCTGATGTCGATGTTGTCGGCGAGCCGCAACGTGACCGACATCGGAGGGATGGCCGCGTCGATCGACTCGCCGTAGAGGTCGATGCCCTCGATGGTCGTCGTGAGGCCGGATGGCAGCACGAGGACCTCGTCACCCGGCCGGAACGTACCGCCCGCGACCTGACCCGCATACCCGCGGTAATCGTGGTACTTGTCGCTCATCGGCCGGATCACGAACTGCACCGGGAACCGGGCATCGATGAGGTTACGGTCCGAGCCGATATAGAGGTGCTCGAGGTGGTGCAGCAGCGTCGGGCCGTCGTACCACGGCATGCTCGGACTGTGGGTGGTGATGTTGTCGCCGTGCAGCGCCGAGACCGGGATGAACGTGAGGTCGGTGATGTCGAGCTTGCCCGCCCACTCCCGGAACTCCTCCGAGATGCGGTCGAACACGAGCTGGTCGTAGTCGACGAGGTCCATCTTGTTGACGCACAGCACGAGGTGACGGACTGACAGCAGCGACGCGATCACCGAGTGCCGACGCGATTGTTCGACGACACCGTGCCGCGCATCCACCAGAATCAGCGCGAGGTCGGCGGTCGACGCGCCGGTCACCATGTTGCGCGTGTACTGCACGTGGCCCGGGGTGTCCGCGATGATGAACTTGCGGTTCGGGGTGGCGAAGTAGCGGTAGGCGACGTCGATCGTGATGCCCTGTTCCCGCTCGGCCCGGAGGCCGTCGGTGAGGAGCGCGAGGTTCGTGTAGTCGAACCCCTTCTCGCGGGAGGTCCGCTCGACGGATTCGAGTTGGTCCTCGAAGATCTGCTTCGAGTCGAGCAGCAGTCGCCCGATGAGCGTGCTCTTGCCGTCGTCGACCGAGCCCGCGGTGGCGAAGCGGAGCATCTCCATCAGAAGTACCCCTCTCGCTTGCGGTCTTCCATAGATGCTTCGTTGAACTTGTCGTCACCGCGGGTAGCGCCCCGTTCGGTGATGCGAGACGCCGCCACCTCCACGATGATCTCTTCGGCCGTGGCGGCGGGGGACTCGACCGCACCCGTGAGGGTCGCGTCACCCACGGTGCGGAACCGGACCATGGTCTCCTCGAGTTCCTCGCCCGGGAGCAACGACACGTGCCGGGTGAGCGCGAGGAGCATGCCGTCGCGCCGGAACACCTGACGTTTGTGTGCGAAGTAGATGGACGGCAGTTCGATGTTCTCGCGGGCGATGTACTGCCACACGTCGGTCTCGGTCCAGTTCGAGATGGGAAAGACGCGGATCTGCTCACCCTTGCGGATGCGGGCGTTGTAGAGGTTCCAGAGCTCGGGGCGTTGGTTCTTGGGATCCCACTGACCGAAGTCGTCGCGGAAGCTGAACACCCGTTCCTTGGCCCGGGCCTTGTCCTCGTCGCGCCGGCCGCCGCCGAAGACGGCATCGAAGCCGTGCTCGGCGATCGCGTCGAGCAGGGTGACGCTCTGCAGGCGGTTGCGGCTGGCCTTCGGACCGGTCTCCTCGTGGACCCGACCCTCGTCGATCGATTTCTGCACCGACGCGATCACGAGCGGCACGCCGAGTTCGGCCGTCCGCCGGTCTCGGAAGTCGAGGACTTCCTCGAAGTTGTGGCCGGTGTCGACGTGCATCAGGGGGAAGGGCAGGCGCGCGGGCCAGAACGCCTTCTCCGCAAGCTTGAGCATCAACGCCGAGTCCTTGCCACCGGAGAAGAGCAGCACGGGGCGCTCGAACTCGGCTGCGACCTCGCGCATGATGTGGATTGACTCGGCCTCGAGTGCGTCGAGGTGCGAGATGGTGGTGTCGGTCACCAAGTCCTCCGGGAGTTACGAAACAGGAAAGTCTACAAGTCTTCGGATTGGGCTCGGCCGTGGGTCACTTCGATCACGGCCGCGGCGTATTCGGGCCGGCAGATGAGCAGATCCGGGAGGGACCGCTCGGCGTCGTTGTACACGAGTGGTGCACCGTCGAGACGGGACACGTGGAGCCCCGCAGCCGCCGCGACGGCGACCGGGGCGGCCGAGTCCCACTGGTACTGACCGCCGGCGTGGGCGTAGATGTCGGCGCGACCTTGCAGGATCGCCATCGCCTTCGCTCCGGCGGAGCCCATCGGTACGAGATCGGCCTCCAGGGCGAGTTGCAGGGTCTCGGTGATCGCAGGCGGACGGGTGCGGGAGACGACGAGGCGCGGCGCGCCTCCACGGGCCGTGGCGAGCGACGGTGCGGGCTCGGACACCATGACCAGTCCCTGGGCCGGCAGCGCGACCGCGCCGATACACGCGACACCTCCGACGGAGAGCGCCACGTGCACCGCCCAGTCGTCGCGGTCCAGTTCGCCGTACTCCCGGGTGCCGTCGAGCGGATCGACGATCCACACGCGTTCATGGTTGAGGCGATCGAGGTCGTCGGCCGACTCTTCGGAGAGGATTGCGTCGTCGGGCCGGGCCGCGTGCAGTCGGTCGAGGATGAGCACGTTGGCCTGCGCGTCACCCGCCGCCTTCAGCGCGGTGGGGTCTTCGATGGTCGGTCGCAACGCGAGGAGGAGCCGGCCGGCTTCCTCGGCGATCGTCGCGGCGAGTTCGTGATCGTCCATGTGGGTCAATGCCTCGCTCGGAGCGGTCATCGGCGTTTCCGGGCTTCAGGGGTGGCGGCGAGCTTTTCGATCTTGGCGGGCAACTTTCCGGACGCGAGGTCGGCCAGCGTCACCCGTTCGAGCACATCTCGGAGGCTGGCCCGAACTGCGATCCAGACGTCGGCGAGCCGCGCGGCGGGGCCCGGGTAGGTCACCGACTCGGGCGCGTCGCCGTGCACGGCCGCCAGCGGGCCGTCGACTGCCCGGATGATGTCGGCCACGTTCACCTCGCGCGGGTCCTTGGCCAGGTAGTACCCACCGACTGCGCCCCGGCGGGATGCCACGATGCCGGCGGTCCGGAGCAGACCGAGGATGTTCTCGCAGAAGGCGAGGGGCGCACCCTGGGCGGTGGCCAGGGTCTCTCCGGTCACCGGCGTCTGGGCGGGAGCCGCCGCGAGTTCTGCGGCCAGCCGGACTGCATAGTCCGCCTTGGCCGAGATCCGCATGGGCGGAAAAGCTAGTCCACGGATTCGCCCTGTTTGGCCAACCCGATAATCCCGACTAATCTGATTGAGTTCGTTCACTCGGAATGGGAGCGGGGCCTCGTGGACTGGTTGTTGGTACTCGGCGGGCTCGGCGTCGGCGGCGTGGTCGGACTCACCGGCATGGGCGGCGGCGCGCTCATGACGCCCATGCTCGTGATCTTCTTCGGCGTCGACCCGGTCACCGCCGTGTCGACCGACCTCGTCGTGTCCCTCGTGATCAAACCGTTCGGTGCCGGCGTGCACGCCAAGGAAGGCACCGTCAACTACCAACTCGTGAAGTGGTTGTGTCTCGGATCGGTGCCATCGGCCTTCGTCGGTGTCATTCTGCTCAACGCGCTCGGCGGTGACGATGTCTCGGCCGCGGTGAAGACCTACCTCGGATACGCGCTCTTGATGGCGGCGATCTCGATGGTGGTCCGCCACGAGATCAACCGCCGACGCGGGACTCACCAACCGGTGAAGGGTGCCCAACACTCGTTGGTGGTCCGCCCAATGCCGACGTTCGCGATCGGAATTGCCGGTGGGCTGATCGTCGGCATGACCTCGGTGGGTTCGGGTTCGCTGATCATCGTGCTGTTGTTGCTCCTGTACCCGACGCTCTCCGCGTCGCAGCTCGTCGGCACCGACCTCGTCCAGGCCGTGCCCCTCGTCGGCGCCGCCGCGCTCGGCCACCTCTTCTTCGGCGACGTGTCGTTCTCGCTCGCAGGTTCGCTCATGCTCGGGGCGATCCCGGGAGTGCTGATCGGGGCCCGCATCTCCTCGCGTGCGCCGGACCACATCATCCGCCCGATCCTCGTGGTGGTGTTGCTGGCGTCGGGGACGAAGCTCCTGGACGCCCCCAACTGGTTCATCCTCACGTTCATCGGTGTCGCCATCGTGACGGGCGGCATCGTCGCGGCGGTGGCGGCACACCGCCGTCGGAATGCGCAAGCGGTCGACGCGCCTGCTCCCGCGGTCTGACTACGGTTCGCCCCGACCTCGGAGGGGACCGTGACGATTCGATACGAACTCGACGACGAGCATGTGCTCCTGATCACGATCGACCGGCCCGAGGCGCGCAACGCGGCCGACCTCGATCACTTCAAGGGGCTGCGGGAGGCATGGGAGCGCTTCGACGCCGATCCCGACGCCTGGGTCGCGATCATCACCGGCGTCGGGGACGCGTTCTTCACCGGAGCCGACCTCAAGGGCTGCGTCGCCGCGATCACCGCCCTCGGGAAACGGATCC
>JBDUBS010000717.1:0-1963 GCA_040003875.1 Acidimicrobiia bacterium
CGGGACGCCGGAGCAGTTGGTGGTGCCCGCGGAGTCGTACGCGTAGAGGCGACCGTCGGTGGAGCCGATGTGGACGACGCCGTTCGCGACGGTGGGCGAGGAAGACACCGCGCCGCCGGTGGTCGCCGCCCACAGGGGCAAGCATGTTTTCGGGACCCCGGAGCAGTTGGTGGTGCCCGCGGAGTCGTACGCGTCGACCAGCCCGTCAGCGGATCCGACCACGACGATGCCGTTCGCGACGGCGGGGGAGGACGTGATGGCGCCGCCGGTCGTGGCCGTCCACAGGGGCGAGCACGTTTTCGGGACCCCGGAGCAGTTGGTGGTGCCCGCCGAGTCGTACGCGTACAGGCGACCGTCGGCGGATCCGACGTAGACGACGCCGCCGCTCACCGCCGGGGACGAGGTAACCGCGCCGCCCGTGATGGCCGACCAGAGGGGCGCGCACGACTTCGGGGTACCCGTGCAACTCGTGACACCATTCGCGTCGAACGCGTACAGGCGCCCGTCGTTGGAACCCACATACGCCACGCCCCCGAAGATCGCCGGAGACGAGGCGATGGGCCCGCCCGTCGCGGCCGTCCACGCTTCCGCGAGGTTGGCCACGTTCGTCACCGCGAGCGTCGACTCGAAAGGTTGCGAACCGCTGTGCCCGGGGTCGGCGCGGAACTGACTCCAGCAACCGGTCAGGCCCCCGACTGCCAGGACCACCAGCAGGATGCGGCGCGCCATTCCATTCCTCCACGGGGACGACATCGGGACTCGTGCTGTCCCCCGTGTCAGGGCGGGGGAAGACCACTGTTCCGCATCGGGGCACCGACCGACGGGATACCCCGACGTCCGCGCCCGTCCGCGTCGGTCGGTCGAAGGTAGGGATGACGCGCGGCGACTTCAACGGGTGTCCGCTTTGTCTGCCACGGACGGTGACGCCGCGCGGTCGACGGCCAGCGACAACGGCGTGATCGGGTCGCCCTACGCTGGCGAACATGGCGGTCACGGACGAGTCCGACGCGCTGGAGGCGGCGCTCGACGAGCTGTACGGAGCGGATCCGTCGGACTTCGTCGATCGACGCAAGGCACTCGCTGCCGAACTGCGCACCGCCGGGGACAAGCGAGCCGCGAAGGCGCTCATGGGGGCCCGGCGACCGACGACCGCCGCCGGGGCACTCAACCGACTCGCGCGCACCGCACCGGAGATCGTGCGATCGCTCCTCGAACGGAGTCAAGAACTCGAGGCGGCGCAGATGGGCGCCGGTCCGGGAGGTCGTGAAGGTGTGCGGGAGGTCACCCAGGCGCATCGAGACGCGCTCGGCGTCGCGACCGAAGCCGCGCTTGCGGTCCTGGGCGATCGCGCCACCGACGCGTACCGAACCCAACTGCAGGCGACGCTGCGGGCGGCCGGTGCCGAACCGGAAGTGGGCGATCTGCTCCGCAGCGGACGATTCGTCAAGGAGCTGACCGGTCCCAGCGGGTTCCCGGAGGGCTTCACCCTCACGGTCGTACCCGATCTCGAACCGGGCGGTCAGATCGATGCGCCAGGCCCGCCCACGAAGTCGGCCATCGGCTCGAAGTCCCGATCCGAGCGGCGGGCGTCGACCGTTTCCGAGCGCCCGAAGGCCGATGCGACCGAACGGCTCGCGGCGCAGAAGGCCGACGCCGTCGCTCGGGCCCGGCAGGAGCGCGAGGTGCGGGTCGCAGCGGCCGCCGAACGCAAACGCGCCGAAGCCGAAATGGCGTGGCGCGCCGCGCTCGAGGTCGTGGATACCGCCGCCGCCGAGGCAAGCGAGGCCGATCGCCGAGTGGAACGGCTCGCCGCCGATCTCGACGTTGCTCGTCGCGACGCGACGTCGGCGACCGAGCTGTTGACCTCGGCGCGGCGGGCAGCCGGCAAGCTCGAACGGTCGGCGACCGGGAAACCGAAGCCGAAGATCCACCGGAGCTGATCGGTCAGCGCGACTCCCGTACG
>JBDUBS010000250.1:0-1960 GCA_040003875.1 Acidimicrobiia bacterium
AGGCGAACTCCATCGCGCTACTTCCGCGGCAGGCCGAGCACGCGCTCGGCGATCAGGTTGCGCTGGATCTCGTTGGTGCCGGCGTAGATCGGACCCGACAGCGCGAACTCGTAACCTTTCATCCAGCTCGACTCGAGTTCGGCCTCATAGCCGAGCAGCGCTCGCGCGTCCTCGTGGAGGCGGACGTCGAGCTCGGACCAGAACACCTTGGTCAGACTCGACTCCACCCCGGGCGGATCACCGGCGACCACTCGCGTCACAGTGAGCAAGGTCTGGAGCCGGTAGGCCTCGGCGTCGATGAAGTCCTGGGCCACCCGCTGACGGATCGCCGGGTCGACACCCTGCTCACTGCGCTCGCGGTAGAGGTCGATCAGCCGGTTGGTGGTCGCGGTGAAGCGGCCCGGACTCCGCAGCGTGAGGCCACGCTCGGAACCCGTGGTGGCCATCGCCACGCTCCAGCCCTGGTCGAGCCCGCCGAGGACGAGATCGTCGGCGACCACCGCGTCGTCGAAGAACACCTCGGCGAACCCCTCGTCACCGTCGAGCCGGCCGAAGCCACGGACGGTGACCCCCGGGGTGTCCAGGGGGACGAGGAAGTACGTGAGGCCCCGATGACGATCGGCGGTCGGGTCGGTGCGGAACAGTCCGAACAGATGCGTGCAGAACGCGCCGCGCGTGGTCCACGTCTTCTGCCCATTGAGCCGCCATCCACCGGCCGCGTCGTCCCGGATCGCGGTCGAGCGGATACCAGCGAGGTCGCTCCCCGCATCGGGCTCCGACCAGCCCTGGCACCACGATTCCTCGCCACTCGCCATCTTCGGGAGGAACCGCTGCTGCTGCTCCGGTGTTCCGAACTCGAAGATGGTGGGGGCCAGGAGGAAGATCCCGTTCTGGGTCACCCGCTGGGGGGCACCGGCCCGGTAGTACTCCTCCTCGAAGATCAGCCACTCCCAGAGCGACGCGCCCCGGCCGCCGAACTCCTCCGGCCACGACACGACGGCCCAGCGGGCATCGAAGAGCTTCCGCTCCCATTCGAGATGGCGTGCGAACCCCTCGCGGGTGTCACCGCTCGGGAGCGGCTCGGCCGGCACGTTGACGGCGAGCCAGGCCCGCACGTCGGCCCGAAAGGCCTCCTCCGTGCTGCTCCAACTCAGATCCACGTCGTCTCCACTGCCGCTCGGTTGCGCCGGCCGGGGACGCTACCCGTCGACCTGACGCCCCATCAGATCGCATTCGGGAGACTGGGTGGTGGGTTCCTCGACCGTGGCACTGGGTTTCGTTGCAGAACGCACACCTACCGGGCAACCTTTGGGCGTGGGTCCGTTCGAGGTGTTGGCACAATACGACGAAGGCGTCACCGCGATCGCGACGAGCACCCGCGACTGGGAAAGCAGGCACTGGCACGAGCGAGCGTGCGGTAGCTGGTCGGCAACGGACCTGGCTGGGCACCTCGTGGGCGTGATCGGCTGGTATCACCACTGGCTCGACGCAGCCGAGCGGGGCTCATCCGACCCGCCGTTCCCGGCCGCTGATCTCGCGGCCCAGAACGCGAAATCGCTTCGAGAACTGGAAGATGGAACGGGACCCGAGCGCGTGGAACGTTTCGTCGCGGACGCAAGGCGCTATGCAACTCGATTGCCCGACCGTTGGGATCTTCCGTACGGATACCCGTACGGAACGGTGACCGCCGGGCTGCACGCCGGAGTGGCCGCGAGCGAGTGGCACCTTCACGCCTGGGATCTCACCGGCGGGAAGCATCGACCCTCTGACCCGACGACGCTGTTCGTGGCGGTCGGCTCGGCCATGACTGCAGCCCAAGGCGCCGTCGCCGGACGAGTCGGGCGCGCGATCGTTCCCATCGCCGCCCGGCGCAAGCCATGGGACCAGCTCCTCCGACGGTCCGGCCGGTAACGCCCGATCCGTCGCGGCAATCCGATCGCATCCCGTATCGGTTATCGCC
>JBDUBS010000074.1:0-6487 GCA_040003875.1 Acidimicrobiia bacterium
CCACTGGCGCGTCGCCAGGCGGCTCCGCGCGTCATCGGTCGCCGGGTGGCCGCACCGTCATTGCCGACCAGATCATCGCCGCCACCTCTCAGCCCGTCGACTGAGCGTGGCGGTACCTTCGCGTCCGTGAAGGGAATGGATCTCGAGGATCGGGTGCGGGTGATGTGCATGGCGTTTCCCGGCGTCACCGAGAAGCGGAGTCACGCCGCGCCCGCGTTCTTCGTCAAGAAACAGTTCGTGATGTTGTGGGTCCACGGTCACCACGACCATCACTTCCCCCACTTCTGGGCCGCGGCGCCGCTCGGTGCGCAGGAGGAGTTGGTCGAGACGGACCCGGAGCGCTTCTTTCGGCCTCCGTACGTGGGTGGTCGGGGCTGGATCGGCGTGCGCCTCGACGGTGACGTCGACTGGCACGAGATCGCGGCTATCTGCGAGGACGCGTTCCGCGAGGTCGCGCCGCCGAAACTCGTGGCGGAGCTCGACGCCCGCTCCTGAATTGCGTGCTGCCGCAACGTCGCGGCGTTTACGGTCGCGGAGTGCTGACCCGGCCCACCGACCTCACCGACGTCGCGGTGCGCGCGGCGGTCGAAGACGGATGGGGCGTCGACGCGATCTCGTTGGTGTACCGACCCGTCGGGTTCGGGAGTCACCATTGGGAGCTCCGTGACGCCGCCGGGGTGCGGTGGTTCGCGACCGTCGATCGGCTCGGTGTCGCGCCCGATGCCTCCCGGCGTCGTCTCGAAGCGGCCTACCGGTGTGCGGTCCACGTCCGCAATACCGGTTGTGAATCCGTGATCGCGCCGGTACCGACGATGACCGGAGCGTTGCTCGTGGCGCTCGAAGCCGACTACGCGATGGCGCTGTTCCCGTTCGTCGTCGGTCAGTCGTTCGCATGGGACGACTTCTCCACTCCGCATCATCGGAGCGAAGTCCTCGACCTCCTCGTCGCCGTTCACCGTGCGTCGCATCCCGAGGGGACGGTCGTCGTCGACGACTTCGTCATCCCACACCGACGGCTGCTCGAGCGATCGAGCGCCCCCGATGGCCCCGGGCCGTACTCGGCCGCGGCGGGTTCGCTGCTCGCGGCGCATCGTGACGCGATCGGCCGGGCCCTCGATCGCTACGACCGGCTCGGGTCGTCGAACGACGTACCGCAAACCCCGTGGGTGGTGACCCACGGCGAACCGCATCCCGGAAACACGATGCGCACCGATGCCGGGTGGGTACTGGTCGACTGGGATACGGCGTTGATCGCGCCGCCGGAGCGTGACCTCTGGTGGCTGGACGCCGCGGACGACGCGATGCCGGAGCAGTACGAGTCCGCCACGGGTTACCGGCCGCGCCGATGGATGCTCGATCGGTACCGGCTGGGGTGGGACCTGGCCGACCTCGGCGTCTACGCCCGCCGCTTCGCCGGCCCGCACGGTGATTCGGATGACGACCGGAAATCGTGGTCGGAGATGCAGCGCCTGGTCAATCGCCTGTCGGACTGATCGGAGCTCGACGCCCGCTCCTGATCTCGGTCCGCGCTGGTCAGGGTTTGACGAGGACGTACTTCGCGGAGAACCGGTCGTCGGAATACTCGGCGCGGTCGATGGTGAACCCGGCGTGTTCGATCATCGGCTCGAGGAGCCATGAGAACGTGGAGTGTTCGTCGCGGACGTGCTCCTCCAACTCCCAGCGCTGCCAGCTGTCGTCCACGACGCCGTTCCCGGTCCCGCACCAACGCTCGACGCGCTGGGCGGCCTCGGTCGCAGGGAAGCTGTACACGATGTCCCAGAGCCGGAAGGTGCCGCCCGCGCGCAGCATCCGATGGACGTTCGTCAACGCCACGGCCTTCCAGAAGTCGGGTAGGTGGTGGAGCGCGTAGCGGGAGTAGACCGCGTCGACCGCGCCGGCGGGATCGAAGGTGAGGAATCCGGCCTGCGTGGTGGCCACGTTCGCGAGGTCCGCCACTTTCGCGCGCAGGCGGTCGAGCATCACGCGTGACACGTCGACCGCGACCACTCGCGCGCCGGTTGCGGCCATGGCCACCGTGAACTGGCCGGTTCCCGCTCCGAGGTCGACGACCGTGGACCCGCCGCCGATGCCGAGCCCCTGGAGGAGCGCGACTTCCGATTCGGCGTCGGCGTCCTCCTTGTCGTCATAGCGCGCGACGTGCGCGGCATCGAGATTCTCGCGTCCGGCGGTCGCGGTCTCGTCGAGCTGCCAGCCCGGCGGGGTCAGCGCGGTTGGGAGGTCGGGCTCCACGAGTCAGTCGGCCGTGTGGTCGGTCCAGGTCGCGCCGTCCCAGTACCGGAGGCGATGCAGGGCGTGGGGGTCCGGAAACCAGCCTGCCGGTGCCTCGGCCGGTGTCGGGGGCGGGACGTGGGGAACGTAGCCGCCCGGCGCCGCCTGGAGGTTCGCGGCGCGCCGCGCCGAACCCCGGCGTGCGATGCCGACGATCAGCAAGACGAACCCACCGATGAACACCAGCCCGCCCACACCGACTGCCACGATCCAGCCGACGTTGTCGCGGACCACGTCGCCGAGGGGGGCTTGGATGACGACCCGCCCCGGTCGGGTCCGGAACTGGAGCCGGTAGGTACCGGCATCGGGCGCGTTGAACTCGACCGCCGCCACGTAGTGGTCGGAGTTGCGGTCGATCGATTCGTCGTGGGCCGACCGGCGGACTGCGAGTTCGGTGCCGTCGGGCGCGGTCACCGTGATCTGGTTCGGCGTGATCGACACCGCATCGAACCGGGACACGTTCAGTGCGCCGAATGATTCCTTCGTCCCGGTCTGCTCGAACACGATGTGGGTGCCCGAGTCGAGGCGCACCACCACGGTGCTCGGGATCAGGTATCGCGGGCCGGAGATCACGTCCCAGAACGCGACGCCGAGCGCGACCGCTCCGGTGATGCCCAGGACGAGTCCGAGCGCCATCACCGGGATCGCAGTGCGGAGCCGCGGGCCTCGGATGCGGTCGGACTCGGGAAGCATGGCGAAGACGTTACGGCGCCGGATGCGTCGGTGGGCCCATCCTTCGCCGCGACGGGCTGGCAGTATGGCGGCCATGACGACCGACCGCCTCGAAGTCCAGCGCACCATCGCCACTGACCCCGCCACCATCTTCAAGGTGCTCGCCGACCCCCGCGGTCACGTCACGATCGACAGTTCCGGGATGTTGCAGGCCGCGACCGGTGACCCGGTCACCGCGGTCGGTGACACGTTCGTCGTGCACATGGATCGCGAGTCGCTCAACGACTACCCGCTTGGGCTCTACGACGTGACCGTGAGCATCACCGAGTTCGTCCCCGACCGCGAGATCGCATGGACGATCTTCGGGCAGATCGAGCCGCCACTCGGCCACGTGTACGGCTACACGCTCGAACCGGTGAAGGAGGGCACGCTCGTGACCTCTTACTACGACTGGTCGAACATCGACGCCACGTGGCGCGAGGCCGGGATCTTCCCCGTGATGTCCGAAGGCGCGCTGCGCGCCACGCTCGGGATCCTGACCCGCACGGTGGCGCCCTCGATGGCGTAGCGGGGCGTCGGTCGGGCGCCTCGAACTCGATCCCCGCGAACCGGTATCGTGCGCCGCTCGAACGAGGTGGGGGATCGCATGAGTGGGTTCAAGGTACGGAGTCGGGTCGCGATACTGGCGACGGTCGCCCTGGTCGTCAGCGGGCTGCTGAGTTCGGGCATCGGCACCTCGCCGGTGGTCGCGGGGGCCGCCGGGAATCCCGCCTTCTCCGCGTTCGACATCCCGAACTCGCCCTACCCGCCGGGCAGCGCAGTGGTGGCGATCACGTTCGACGACGGGCCGAGTGCGGCCATCACGCCGGGGATCCTGGACACCCTGGCGCGGTACGGCGCGCACGCCACGTTCTTCGTGGTCGGCAGCTTCGTGAACGCCCGACCGGATCTCGTCCGGCGCGCGATCGCGCTCGGGAACACGGTGCAACTCCACACCATGAACCACCCGCGCCTCACCAAGTTGTCTCCTGCGCAGATCGGCGCCGAGGTCGATCCCGAGATCGACATCCTCACGGGACTCACGGGCCGTCGGCCTACGTGCCTGCGTCCGCCGTACGGAGACTGGAACTCGACGGTCGTCAACGAGATGTCGGCACGCGGCATCGAGACCGTCATGTGGAGCGTGAACCCCGGCGATACCGAGGCGGGGGCGACGGCGTCGTCGATCACGGCCCGGGCGCTCGCCGGCGCCCGACCGGGAGCGATCATCCCGCTGCACGACACGGGGGACAAGGTGGCGACCCTCGCGGCGTTGCCCGCGATCCTCGACGGCGTCCGCGCGCGCGGGCTGACGCCGGTCGCAATGTGTGGGGCCGCGGCGGCAGCCGTACCGATCCGTGACGCGGCGACACGGGCCGACGGGCGGTCGGGATACGCGCTCGACGCGAACGGAGCCCTGCACCCGTTCGGCGGTGCGCCGCCCGTCAGCGGCGCGGCGTCGCTGCCGGGGATCGCCCGGCGCGTCGTCCTGCGTGGCGACGGCATTTCCGGCTACACCCTCGACGGTTGGGGTGGCGTCCATCCCTTCGGCGGCGCGCCTGCGGTCGCCGCCTCGGCGTACTGGCCGGGCTGGGACATCGCACGCGGGATTTCGATCCGTCCCGACGGCCGCTCCGGTTGGGTGCTCGACGGTTGGGGCGGCCTGCATCCATTCGGGGGCGCGCCGGCCGTGAGTCAGGTCACGTACTGGCCCGGCTGGGATATCGGGCGGGCCGTGGTTGCGACGCCGAGCGGTACCGGTGGCTACGTGCTCGACGGCTGGGGTGGTGTCCATCCCTTCGGCGCGGCGTCGGCAGTTGGGAACTCGCCGTACTTTCCGGGTCAGGACATCGCACGGCAACTGTTCTTGGGCTTCGACGGCCGTTCAGGGTGGGTGCTCGACGGCTCGGGGGGTCTGAGTCGGTTCGGGAAGGCACCGCCGGTCTGGTTCGCGAACCACTGGTCCGGTGACGCAGCCCGTGGTGGCGGCATCGGTCCCGACGGGCTCTCGGGAACGGTGGTGGCCGTCGACGGATCGATGGCACCCTTCGCCGCGGGGCCGGCCGAGCGCGCGCTCGCAGTTCGCGGTGACGGCACCTCGGGCTACACCGTCAATGCCGCCGGACGGCTCCGTTCGTTCCGGGGCGCACCCGCCGCGACCGGAGGACCGTCGTGGCCCGGATGGGACATCGCGCGGGGCGTCGTGCTCCGGTCCGACGGCGTCACCGGGTACGTGCTCGACGGCCTCGGGGGAGTGCATCCCTTCAGCGGCGCGCCCGGCGTGACCGGGACCGCGAGTTTCCCCGGTGACCTCGCACGTGGTCTCGTGCTGCGGGCCGATGGTTCGTCGGGTTACGTCCTCGACGCGTGGGGCGGCGTTCACCGGTTCGGCGGCGCGCCGAGTGTGGCGACCACGGGGTACTGGCCGGGCTGGGACATCACTCGCGGTATCGCGTTGCGGCCCGACGGCGTTTCGGGGTACGTGCTCGACGGGTTCGGTGGGTTGCATCCCTTCGGTGGCGCGCCGGCAGTCCAGGTCGGTGCCTACTGGTCGGGTTGGGACATCGCGCGCGGGGTCGCACTCCGTGCCGACGGTGTCTCCGGTTGGGTGCTCGACGCCTGGGGCGGTACGCACGCCTTCGGCGGGGCGCCGGCGCTGGCGGGCACTGCGGTCCATGTCGGGCGACCGGTCACCACGGGCATCGTCGGTATCGCGGGCACCGACCACGCGGCCGTGGTCGACGTGTACGGCAACGTCACCGGCTTGTGACCAACTCCCGGTCGGGAGCGGGTGACGACGTGCCCTGGAGCTGGTGGTAATGACGGGTGAACCGGATCGCGAGCAGTGCCGGCAGGATCAGCACGCCCGCGATTACGAAGAGATCGGCGACGTTGATGATGGCCCAGCGGGTGGAGATGAAGTCGCGTACCGCCCCGAATCGCGCCCGGTCGATCAGGTTCGACAGCGCGCCTCCGAGCACCAGGCCGGGGATCCAGGCCGGAAGACCTACGCGGTGGCCGAGGGGGACGATCACCACGGCGAAGACGGCGAGGACCGCGACCGTGCCGATGATGAGCACCGGCACCGAACCACCGCCCACACCCAGTGCGTACCGGGGGTTGTGGAACATGTCGACGCCCTGACCGGTGGCGTTCCCGGCCCAGAGTTTCGTGGCTTGATCCACCACGATCGCCCACACGATCGTCGCGAGGCCGGCCAGCCACACGCCGGCGTCCGGTCGCGGCACCGTGTCATCACCGGGTAGAATCTGCCCCTTCGTCGGGTTCGTTCCCGATGTCGGAATGTGCGGTTCCGGAGGGCGGTCAGTACCGCGTCGATCACCGGGACGCCGAGACGGGAAAGTGATGATGGAAACTTACGGCAGGTTGGACGCATTTCTGGAGACCGTCATCGCGATGGATGGCACGGACCTCCTCATCACAACGAACTCGGTGCCCCTCGTTCGACTGGAAGGCACGCTCCGAC
>JBDUBS010000682.1:0-6478 GCA_040003875.1 Acidimicrobiia bacterium
TGCCGATCATCGAGACCAAGGCCGGCGACGTCTCGGCGTACATCCCGACCAACGTGATCTCGATCACCGACGGCCAGATCTACCTTCAGGACGACCTCTTCAAGTCGGGTGTCCGCCCGGCCGTCGACGTGGGTATTTCGGTCTCCCGAGTCGGGAGCGCGGCGCAGACCAAGGCGATGAAGTCGGTCGCCGGAACGCTCAAGCTCGACCTCGCGCAGTTCCGCGACCTCGAGGCGTTCGCCACGTTCGGTTCCGAACTCGACGCAGTCTCGAAGGCACAGCTCGACCGTGGGTACCGGCTCGTCGAGCTGCTGAAGCAGCCGCTGAACTCACCGATGTCGGTCGAGGAGCAGGTGGTCTCGATCTACTGCGGTACCACCGGCACGCTCGACGATCTGCCCGTCGACCAGGTCAAGGCGTTCGAGACGGAGCTGCTCGACACGTTCCGGACCCGCCACGCCGATCTGATGGGCACCATCCGAGACACGGGTGCGATGCCGGACGAGACCGCGATGCGCCAAGCGGTCGACGACTTCAAGGCCTCCTTCGTGGCGGCCCGGGCGGCTGCGGTTGCCGACGCCGCGGCGGCCGACGTGACCGACACCGACGCCGAGGCGCTTGGCGCAGCCGAGTCGGCCAAGACCCTCGACACGGAGTGATCTAAGTGGCGGGTGGTCAAGAGCGGATCCTGAAGCGGCGCATCAGCAGCGTGCAGTCGACGAAGAAGATCACGCGCGCGATGGAACTCATCGCCGGGAGTCGGATCGTCAAAGCACAGCAAGCGGTGCACGCGGCGGTGCCGTACAGCGATCACATCACCGAGGTGGTCAAGGACCTCGGCGCGACCGGCGGCGGCATCGACAGTCCGCTCTTGAAGCCGCGGGCGGAGATCCGTCGGGTCGCGCACGTGGTGATCGCCGCCGACCGCGGCCAGTGCGGTGCGTACAACTCGTCGGTGATCCGCGCCGCCGAAGGCTCGATGAAGGAGCAGGCCGAACTCGGCCGCGACTACTCACTCTTCGTCGTCGGACGCAAGGCCGAGAGCTACTTCCGCTACCGCAACTTCCGCCTCGACCACGTGTTCACCGGGTTCTCAGACCGGCCGAGTTACGAGGACGCCCGCCGCATCGGCGAAGCGGTCACCGCCGCCTTCCTCGCCGAAGAGTGCGACATGGTCGAACTGATCTACACCCGCTTCGTGAGTGCCGGGAGCCAGGAAGTGGTCCGCCGGCCCTTGGTTCCGCTCGAACGTGAAGTAGTGGCGGGCGGCGACGGTCGACCGGAATCGGAGGACGGTGTCGGTGCGAGCTACGAGTTCGAACCGGCGCCGGACGCGATCCTGGACGCCTTGCTGCCGCGCTACGTCGAGGCCCGGATCTTCGCGGCGCTGCTCAACGCGGCGGCGTCGGAACACTCCGCCCGTCAGCGCGCCATGAAGGCGGCCACCGACAACGCGGAGGAGCTGATCATCAGCCTCACCCGCATCATGAACCGCGCCCGCCAGGACGCCATCACCACCGAGATCATGGAGATCGTCAGCGGCGCCGAAGCCCTCCAAGGCGGCGACAGCGTGCACGGCGATGTCTTCGACACCCCAGTGACCCTCGGCGACCCCGAGTGACCTTTTTGTTTTCCGAGCTGCGAGGAACTTGCTCATGACGATGACTGCAGACAACCAGACTGCCGACGACGCGAAGCTGAAGGACGGTCGTGTCGTCGCGATCGCCGGCCCCGTGGTCGACGTCGAGTTCCCGCCCGACTCGCTGCCCGAGATCAACACCGCGCTCGAACTCGACATCGAGCTCGACGGCAAGACGATCCTCGTGACCGCCGAAGTCGCCCAGCAGATCGGTGACGGCCGCTGCCGCGTCATCTGCATGAGCCCGACCGACGGTCTGAAGCGCGGGACGATCGTGCGCAACACGGGCCGGGGTATCACGATGCCAGTCGGTGACGGTGTGCTCGGTCACGTGTTCAACGTGCTCGGCGAGCCGCTCGACATCACCAAGGAAGAGCTGACCGGGATCGACGACCGGTGGGAGATCCACCGCGACCCGCCGACCTTCGACCAGCTCGAAGCCCGCGCCCAGATGTTCGAGACGGGCATCAAGGTCATCGACCTCCTCGAGCCGTACGTGCAGGGCGGCAAGATCGGTTTGTTCGGCGGTGCCGGGGTCGGCAAGACGGTGCTCATCCAGGAGATGATCAACCGGGTCGCCACCCAGCACGGTGGTGTGTCCGTGTTCGCCGGGGTCGGCGAGCGGACCCGTGAGGGCACCGACCTCTGGATCGAGATGCAGGAATCCGGCGTCATCGAGAAGGCCGCCCTCGTGTACGGCCAGATGGACGAACCCCCCGGCGTACGCCTCCGGGTCGCGCTCTCGGCCCTGACCGTCGCCGAGTACTTCCGCGACGTGAAGAACCAGGACGTACTGCTCTTCGTCGACAACATCTTCCGGTTCGTGCAGGCGGGCTCGGAGGTGTCGACCCTCCTCGGTCGTATGCCTTCGGCCGTGGGTTACCAGCCGACGCTGGCCGACGAGATGGGCGAGCTCCAGGAGCGCATCACCTCGACCAAGGGTCACTCCATCACGTCGCTCCAGGCCGTCTACGTCCCTGCGGACGACTACACCGACCCGGCGCCGTTCACCACGTTCACCCACCTCGACGCCACCACCGAGCTCTCCCGCCAGATTGCGGCGCTCGGTATCTACCCGGCGGTGGACCCGCTCGCGTCGACGTCCAACATCCTCGCCCCGGAGGTGGTCGGTGAGCGTCACTACACCGTCGCCCGTCGGGTCCAGGAAGTGCTTCAGCGGTACAAGGAACTCCAGGACATCATCGCCATCCTCGGACTCGACGAACTGTCGGAGGACGACAAGGTCGCGGTGAGCCGGGCCCGCAAGATCCAGCGGTTCCTGTCCCAGCCGTTCTTCGTCGGCGAGGTGTTCACCGGTCTGCCCGGCATCTTCGTGCCGGTCGAGGAGACGGTCGAGAGTTTCGAGGCACTGGTCAACGGTGAACTCGACGAGATCCCCGAGCAGGCGTTCTTCAACGTCGGTGGTGTCGAGAGCGTCCTCGCCAAGGCGAAGACCCTCGAAGCGAGCTGATCATGCCCTTCGCCGTCCAGCTCGTCTCACCGGAGCGCGTCCTCTACGAGGGCGAGGCCGACATGGTGGTGTGTCGGACCACCGACGGCGAGATCGCGTTCCTGCCCGGTCACGTGCCGTTCGTCGGCGCGCTCGGGGTGGCGATGGTGCGCATCATCCTTCCCGAGAAGGGTGAGGTCGCGGTCGCGGTCCACGGCGGTTTCGTCGAGGTCAGCGGCGATCACGTGACGGTGCTCTCCGACGTCGCCGAGCTGCCCGAACAGGTCGACGTTGTTCGGGCCCAGACGGCCAAGGAGAACGCGACGCAACGGCTGGCCGTGGATCCTGCCGATGAGGACGCCCAGGCCGCGCTGGCCCGGGCCGACCTCCGCCTCGACGTCGCCGCGGCCTGAGTCAGGCTCTACCCGGCCGCGCTGACGCGTCCGCGGACGCGTCCGCGCGGAGTGCCGAGTGCGTGGTGATCAGCGGAAGCGCCGTCGGACGCGTCCGCGGACCCGTCCGCGGACGCAGCATGCATACCGGACGGCCCCGGACATTCCGAGTCGCTCCGAGCGCGTGTGCGCGCGTGCGGGCGGCACCGGCGGGGAGCTGTCGCACCCTCGTTCTAGGTTGAGCCCAGTGCGCGTCGGGCCAGCCGCAATGGCCGACCATTGCATCGGAGGGACCACAGATCGGTCCCGAGTGGACGGGAGTCCTCAATGGTCATGGTCGAACCGCGGGCCGAACCGCGTCGGGTGGTGTTGGTCGAGGAGTCGACCCGCGAGCGGATCCTCAGCGTCGGCGCAACCTGGATGACGGCGCAGTGCGCGTTGATCGTTCTCGGCGCGGAACTCCACGAAAACGACGGTTGGCGTGGCGATGGCGCGCCGACCTGTGCGCACTGGATAGCCAACGCGCTCGACCTCGAGCTGTCGACCGCACGGGAGTGGCTGCGGGTCGGGAAGCACTCCGCGCACTGCCGTATACCGACGCTGCGTTCGAATCCGGACTGTCGTATTCGAAGGTGCGGACCTTGACCCGCGTCGCCACGGCTGCGAACGAGCGAGATCTACTCGAGGTGGCATACGACACGCCGGCCGGCAGGCTCGGTGCTGCGTTGGCGCGTTGGTTGATGGGCCGGGAAGATCCCGATGCGACTCACCAACGTCAGCACGCGGCCCGAGGGGTCGTATGGAGGACCGACCCCGACGGCATGATCCACGGCACATTTCGGCTGCCCGCAGGAGCCGGGAAGCGGATCACGTCGGCGATCGATCATTGGATCGAAGAGAACACGCCCCGCGGTGACCACGCGTCCGCGGGCGCGTGGTCGGATCGGTGGCCGTCGATGGCACAGCAGCGGGCGGACGCCATGATCGGGTTGCTCACAGGGGGCGGTGCCCGCTTCGTCACCGAGGTCGTGGTGCATTTGCCGGGGCGACGGCGCGACGTTCGACGATGGGACGCCAGTCCCTTGGGTCGAAATCGATCGCATGCTGCCCGAGTCGTTCGTGCGGGCCCTGATTCACGATGCCGAGGGGCGGCCGATCAACGCGTCTGCACGCCGGCGTCACCCTTCGGTCCGCCAACGACGGGTGGTAATGGCCCGTGACCGACACTGCGTCGGATGCGGCAGCACCGAGTTCCTCGAGTTCGATCACGAACCGCCGTACGAGCGGACGGGTCGGACAGTCGTCGACGAACTTGTGGTCCGGTGTCGGACATGCCATCGCGTCCGACACCGCGATCCCGGGGCTACGTCGCGTGGACCCTCCACGCCCTGACGGGTCAGTCGAATTTCACGGCCGAGTATCGCATCAGCTTCTGCCAGCGGTGCTCGGAGTGAATGGTGCGGATCGTGCCCGACTTGGCCCGCATGACGAGACTCTCGGTGCTGGCCCCGTCGCCCCGGTAGTGGACGCCCTTCAGGAGATCACCGTCGGAAATCCCGGTGGCGGCGAAGAACACCTCGTCGCCGGCCACGAGGTCGGTGGTGGTGAGGATACGGTCGAGGTCGTAGCCGGCGTCGAGCGCGGCACGCTTCTCGTCTTCGTTGCGCGGCCAGAGCCGGCCGATGATCGAGCCGCCGGTGCAGAGCAGCGCGCAGGCCGCGGTGACGCCTTCCGGCGTTCCACCGACGCCGAAGAGGATGTCCGAACCGGAACCGGGTGTCGACACCGAGATCGCACCGGCGATGTCGCCGTCGGTGATCAACCGGATCCGCGCGCCGGCCTCGCGACACTCCTGGATGATCCGCTCGTGTCGCGGGCGGTCGAGGATGACCGCGGTGACGTCGCGGACCTTCTCTCCCTTGGCCTTGGCGACGGCCTCGAGGTTGGCTTTGATCGGCGCGTCGAGATCGACGTAGTCGGCCGCCTCTGCTCCTACCGCGATCTTGTCCATGTAGACGCAGGGGCCCGGGTCGAACATGGTGCCGCGCTCCGCGACTGCGATCACCGAGATGGCGTTGTTCTGGCCGAGCGAGGTGAGGGTGGTGCCGTCGATGGGGTCGACCGCGATGTCGACCGCCGGGCCGCCCGCGCCGATCTCCTCGCCGTTGAAGAGCATCGGGGCTTCGTCTTTCTCGCCCTCACCGATGACGACGACGCCTTCCATCGGGACCGAGTTGAGGACCAGCCGCATCGCGTCGACCGCGGCGCCGTCGGCACCGTTCTTGTCGCCGCGGCCGAACCAGCGGCCCGCTGCGAGCGCGGCCGCTTCCGTGGCACGCGCCAGGTCCATCGCGAGGTTGCGGTCGGGCGGCTGAGGGGCAGATTCCATCGGGAGATTCTACTGGTAGGCGTCCCGACAGGCCGCCCTGACCCCGCTCCCCGCCACGACTTTTGGTCTGTGGGGTGGGGTTTTCGCCCACGGGGCGACACAAAGTTGCGGCGGTCAGGCCTTGAGGCGGGGACCACGTGGTCGGCGAGCAGCTCGATCGAGTACATCACCGATTCGTGGGAATCTTGTAGGGGTTCAGCAGGCAGAGCAGCCTGCTCGACCGTCCAGAAGGAACTGAAGCCGGCCTGCTGGCCGTGGACCGCCTGCGCAATGGTGTTCTTGTGCGCCACGTGATCGCAGTCCGGACCCCACGGTTGGGGCACCGGGATCTCGTAGAACAGGGCGAAATCCATCGACATCTCTGGCTCCCGATGATTTGACGGGGGGTCGGAATCCCGGGACAGTCACGCGTTCTTGTTACTCGTCAGGAGGCCTCAGTGGGACGGATCGACGGCAAGATCGCGGTGGTGACCGGTGCCGCGTCTGGGATCGGCCTCGCCGCCGCGCAGCGCTTCCGCGCCGAGGGCGCGACGGTGATCGGGTGGGACCTGGCGGGCGCCGAGGTCGACCTCGACGTGCGCGACGAACCCGCGATCGAAGCTGCGGTC
>JBDUBS010000532.1:0-1953 GCA_040003875.1 Acidimicrobiia bacterium
GGGCGTGATCCCGTGGAGTCCGCTCGGCGGCGGCTGGTTGTCGGGGAAGTGGCGCCACGGTAACGAGAACACGAGTCGCAGATCCGCGATGGTGCCGGCCCGATTCGACCTGGACCTGCCCGAGAACCAGCGCAAGCTCGACGCGGCCGATGCCCTCGGTCGGTTGGCTGACGACGCGGGGGTCCCGCTCGTCGATCTCGCGGTCGCGTGGGTGCTCAACCACCCGGTCGTCACCGCCGCGATCATCGGGCCGCGCACGATGGAGCAGTTGGACTCGCAGATGGGTGCGGTCGACGTGACGCTCGACGACGCGGTCCTGGACCGGATCGACGAGATCGTCCCACCCGGCACCAACTTCGGATGGGGCGACGCCGGCTATTCGCCCCCGGGTGTCGCCGAGCCCCGCGCGCGGCGTCGCACCGTCTGACGAGCCGTACCGCCTGACGCGTCGCGCTGGCGCGGGTCAGCTCACGTGTACCCAGGTGGCCACACTCGGGGTCCCGACGGCGTCGACGCCGAAGAGCATGTACCAGCCGGGCGGCGTCAGGTTCGGGTTCGCGTCGAGTGAAGCCGTGACGCTGGTGTCGGTCTGGGTGAACGGCATGTCGACGAGGCGCTGATCCGGATCGTTGGAGTGAGTTGCGGACCCGGGCCGGATCAGGTGGACCCACTTCAACGGCTGATCCGAGCTGAAGGTCGTGGTGCCGCCGCGCGCGATCGAGCGTGCGTTGTCACCGACGGTCAGCACCGGCCGGACCTTCGAGTAGTAGGCGGGCGTGTAGATCTCGATCCGCATCTCGAATCCGGTCTTCGTGTTCGACGCGTTGCTCCCGAACGTTGCGACGCGGCCGTCCGGGAGCAAGAGCGCCTCGGAGTGATAGGTGCGACCGACGGTGGACTTGGCCGCTTCCTCCCACTTCATGGTGTCGGGATGGAAGATCTGTGCGGTGTAGCGGAACTGGAAGTCGGGGCGGCTGTTGGCGAGATAGCTCTCGTTGCTCCCGCCACTCTGGAGGACGGTCCGGTCCGGCAGGGTCACCGCGCTGACGTACTGCTTCGCTTCGCTCATCGGCGGCCCGGAGACGAACGTGGGCGTCGGCACCTTCATGTCGACGATGGCCGTGCTCGCGGTGGCCGCGACGCTGGTGTCGTTGTGTTGACCGCCACCCATGACCATCACCTTCTGATCCTGGGCCGGCGGGAGCATGACCGAGGCGCCCATGTCGCGCCGGTTCGCGTCGGTGAGACCGGGGACCGCGACGAACGTGTTCGCGGTGACGTCCCAGATCCCGGCTGGCTCATTGCCGTCGCCGAAGGTCGAAACTCCGCTGTAGAGGTACCGTCCGACGGCCAGGAGATGGAGTGCCGGGTAGGTGGGGAAGAACTGCGCGGTCGCCGCTTGGGGGCTCCACGCGCCACCCCCGCGGTTCGCGGTCGGGTCGAAGATTTGGTAGTCGCTCTTGACCTGGCGGTTCTCGTCCACCCCGCCCACCGTGATCACCGTACCGTCGCCGCGGCTGACCAGCGTCGGATACCAATGGCCTCCGGCGAGGTCGGGCACTTTCACGTAGCGGTGTGAGGCGAGGTCGAACCGATACGAGTGTTTCGAGCCGACGTAATTGGCGTCGCCGACGGGGTACGCATCGGTGCCGCCGGCGACGAGCAGGCTGCCGTCGGGCAGTTGGGCATGGCCGGCACAGAACATGTCGTACGGGGTGGGAATCGATTGGAAGGTGTTGGCGACCGGATCCCACTCGGTGGTCGTGAAGGTGCCGGCGGCGAAGGTGTTGGGGTCATTGCCCGATCCCTGGATCAGGAGCACGTGACCGTTGTTGAGGAGCGCGGCGTGCACGGCTCGTAGGGGTGCCGGCGACGGGGAGATCTCCCACTTGCCCACGCCGCACGCGGAGAGGGCGACCGCGATCGCGACCAGTACGAAGGCCCGTTTTCGCC
>JBDUBS010000468.1:0-6472 GCA_040003875.1 Acidimicrobiia bacterium
CGGCGAGAGCACGCTCGTCAACCTCTTCGACTCCGACCAGAAGCTCAACTTTCCCAGCGGGATGAAGATCCTCCTCCTCCTCGGCGCCACGGTGCTCCTCGCGCTCCTCGGCCTCGCCGTGCACGACCGGTGGCACCGCGTGCGGTGGCTCGGCATGAGTGCAGTGTTCGCGCTGCTCACGGTCGACGAGATGACCTACATGCACCAACACCTCTCCGACGGTATGCACGATGCCTTCGGGACCACGGGCGTCTTCCGTTTCGCCTGGGTGGTCGTGTACTTGCCCCTCGTCGTGGCGCTGGTGTTCTTCTACTGGCCGTTCTGGCGCAAACTCGCCAACCCCTTCCGCACCCAGCTACTCCTCGCCGCGATCGGCTTCGCAGGGGGATCCGGTGGGATCGAGTTGGTGAAGTCGAAGCTGTACGACGAGCATCACTGGAAGCTGTCGTTCGCCTTGGTGGCATCGGTCTCCGATTCGCTCGAACTCCTCGGCCTCGCGCTCCTCGTCACCGCGCTCCTCACGGTCCTGGCCGGCGTGACCAAGGGCGTCCTCGTCACGTTCGAGACCTGATCCGACTCGATGACATCGTCGGGCACCGGCGCACCACCAGGTCCCGGACGCGACGAAGCCCGGGTCCGCTCATCGGAACGGTGCCCGGGCTTCGACGGGGTACGACGGACGGTTATGCCAGCGCGCTACAACACGTGTCGACAATGAGACGCGTGACCACGTACGGGTCCATGTTCGCGTTGGGCCGCCGGTCCTCGATGTAGCCCTTCTGGTCCTGCTCGACCTGCCACGGGATCCGCACCGACGCACCGCGGTCCGAAACGCCGTAGCTGTACACGTTGTACGGCGCGGTCTCGTGCTGACCGGTCAGGCGGAGCTCGATGCCGTCGCCGTAGCCCTCCACGTGCTCATCGACCCGCTTGCCCAGGGCCTCGCACGCCGTGATGATCGCGTCGTAGTTCTCGCGCATGGCCTTCGTCGAGAAGTTCGTGTGCGCACCGGCGCCGTTCCAGTCGCCCGAGACCGGCTTCGCGGCGATGGTCACCGCGATACCGAAGTCCTCGGCGATGCGGTACAGCAGCCACCGAGCCAACCACAGCTGGTCCGAGACCTCGAGCGGTCCGAGCGGACCGACCTGGAACTCCCACTGGCCGGGCATGACCTCGGCGTTGATCCCCGAGAGTCCGAGCCCCGCCTCGAGGCACGCGTCCATGTGGGCCTCGACGATCTCCCGACCGAACACCTCGTCCGCACCGATACCGCAGTAGTAGAAGCCCTGGGGTGCCGGGAACCCGCCGATGGGGAAGCCGAACGGCCGACCGTCCTGGAAGAAGTTGTATTCCTGTTCGATGCCGAAGAGCGACTTCTGATCGGCGAACTTCTCGGCGATCGACTCGAGCTTGGCGCGGTTGTTGGTGATGTGGGGCGTCATGTCGGTGTAAAGCACCTCGCACATGACGAGTTTGTGGTCACCACCACGCAGCGGGTCGGGGCACGAGAACACCGGCCGCAGGACACAGTCCGACTTGTCGCCCGGCGCCTGGTTCGTGCTCGAACCATCGAATCCCCAGATCGGGAGGTCGCCGCCCTTGTCAATGATCTTCGTCTTGGACCGCAGCCGTGCCGTCGGCTCGGTGCCGTCGATCCAGATGTACTCGGCCTTGTACGCCACGTGATGCTCCTGATCGTCGTGCGGGTGGGTCGGGAAGTCGTCGCCCATTTCCGGATTGATGGTCGCCAGACCGAAGTGCAGCGGACCGATGCTCATGAGCCCGACCGTTCGGCTGGGCCAACAGAGCTTTTCGGGCCTGAGTTTCGGATCCATTGCCGAAGTGTGAACGCTCTGTAACCCCGGCGTGCCGGGGCGGCGGGAGCCTAGGCGAGGCTCCGTACACTGTGCCCAGCCGGACGATTTTCCCTGATCGGAGCAGCCGAACCATGTCACCTCAGCGCGAATACGTCCTGCGTACGGTCGAGGAACGCGGGGTCCGGTTCGTCCAACTGTGGTTCACCGACGTGCTCGGCTCGCTCAAGGGATTCGCCATCACCCCGGCGGAACTCGAAGGCGCCCTCGAGGAGGGGATGACCTTCGACGGATCCGCGATCGAGGGCTACTCCCGGGTTCAGGAATCCGACATGCTCGCGATGCCTGACCCGTCGACGTTCGAGATCGTGCCCTGGCGCGGCGACGACGCTCCGGTGGCGCGCATGTTCTGCGACATCCAGTTCCTCTCGGGCGACGCGTTCGACGGCGATCCCCGCAATGTGCTGCGGCGCAACCTCGGGCGGGCCACCGAGCGCGGGTACACCTTCTTCGTCGGGCCCGAGATCGAGTTCTTCTACTTCCGGTCCGCGACCGAGCCCGAGCCACTCGACACTGCGGGGTTCTTCGACCTCACCCACACCGACACCGCCAACGAGTTGCGTCGGCGCACGATCCTGACGTTGGAAGCGATGGGGATCCCGGTCGAGTACTCGTTCCACGAGAACGGCCCGAGCCAGCACGAGATCGACTTGCGCTACACCGATGCCCTCTCGATGGCCGACAACGTGATGACGTTCCGGATGGTGGTGAAGCGCGTCGCCAGCGAACTCGGCGCCCACGCCACGTTCATGCCCAAACCGATCTCCGGCGCGTTCGGGTCCGGCCTCCACGCGCACCTCTCGCTCTTCGAGGGTGACGTCAACGCCTTCCACGATTCCGGCGATCCGCAGGGCCTCTCCAAGGTCGGTAAACACTTCGTCGCGGGTTTGCTGCACCACGCCAGGGAGATCACCGCGATCACGAACCAGACGGTGAACTCCTACAAGCGGTTGATCGCAGGGTACGAGGCACCGACCTACATCTCGTGGGCCCGCAACAACGAGTCGGCGCTGGTCCGGGTGCCCTCGCCGAAGCGCGGCAAGGAATCGAGCACTCGGATCGAGTTCCGTTCGCCCGATCCGGCGTGCAACCCGTACCTCGCGTTCGCCGTGATGTTGGCCGCCGGGATGAAGGGCATCGAGGAGGGCTACGCACTCCCCGAGGAGGCGACCAACAACATCTTCGAGATGACCCCGGCCGCTCGCGTCACCGCCGGGATCGACCTGCTCCCCCAGTCGCTCGCGGAGGCGATCGATGTGATGGCCGGCTCCGAGTTGGTGGCCGAGGCGCTCGGCGAGCACGTCTTCGACTACTTCATCCGCAACAAGCGGCGGGAGTGGAACGCGTACAAGGAACAAGTCACGCCATGGGAGATCGACCGCTACCTGGGATCGCTCTGACGTGTCCGAACCCATCCTGGTCTTCCCGGATCCCCCGCCCGCGCTCCTCGCCCAGACCCTCGATCTCGGGGGTTACTCGTGGAAGGCGGTCAGCAACGCGGCGGTCGCGGCGGCCGACGAACCGGCCGACGGATGGGGTGGCGCCATCATCGTCGCCGACTCCGACCCGGAGGATGCATTCTCGATCTGTCGCACGCTGCGCAAGCGCGACGCCGTCCTCGAGCCGCTCCTCCTGCTCATCTCGGGTGCACAGCTCGCCGAACTCGGCGACCGCGAGGACCTGTTCGACGACTTCTGCCTCAACCCGTTCCACCCGCAGGAACTCGAGGTTCGGCTCCGCCATCTCATGTGGCGTGCGGGTCGGGGCACCGCGCCCGAGCTCGTCGAGTACGGCGACCTCATGCTGAACCTCGAGACGTACCAGGCCGCGTTGTCCGGTCGGCCGCTCGACCTGACCTACATGGAGTACGAGCTGCTCAAGTTCTTCTCCACCCACCCGGCAAAGGTCTATACCCGAGAGCAGTTGTTGTCGCGGGTCTGGGGCTACGAGTACTACGGCGGGGCCCGCACCGTCGACGTCCACGTGCGGCGATTGCGGGCCAAGCTCGGCGAGGAGCACGCCAACCTCATCCAGACGGTGCGTTCGGTCGGCTACCGCTTCGGCCAGACCCGCGCCCTCTGACGCGGTCGGCGGGTCAGACGGGTTGACCCTCGGCGCGCTGGTCGGCGTCGTCGCCGACCGTCCAACCGACGAGGGCACTCCACACCGCGCCACCCATCATCACCGCGACCGGACCCAGCAGGACCAGGACCAGGATGATGAGGACGACGCCGAGCACGTCGTGACCCTACGTCAAGTCGGGCCCTGCGCTCACGCTCCTGAGCGTCATGGGCGCCGTGGGCTCGCTCCGTGCCTGCTCCGCTCGGGCTCGGGTGCGAGGTTCGATCTCGGCGCGCGCCTGCCTACCGGTGCGGGACGTAGGCCCAGGCTTCGATCTCGACTGCGGCACCCCCGGGGAGCGCGGCCACCTGCACCGTCGAACGCGCCGGGCGATGACCACCGAAGGCAGCGGCGTAGACCTCGTTCATCGCGCCGAAGTCCGCCAGGTCGGTGACGAACACGGTCGTCTTGGCCACGTCGGCCAGGCTCGCACCGCAGTCGGCGAGCACCGCGGCGATGTTGTCGAGCACGCGCCGGGCCTGGACCGCCGCGTCGCCACCGACGAACTGACCGGTCGCGGGGTCGAGCGGCACCTGACCCGCGAGCACCAGCCAATCGCCGGCCCGTACCGCGGGTGAGTAGGGACCGGCCACGGCCGGAGCACTGGGGGTGGGGACGGTGGTCACGGTCATCGTCGGAGCATACGAGCGGCCCGAGCGTCGACCGCCGGGAACCGCTCGGGCCGTTCACCGTCGGTTCGCGCGACCGCGTTCCATGCCGCCGCGGCCGCCGCCGCGAACACCGCATCCGAGGCTGCGGCGCGCGGGGCGTCGGTGCTCGCCACGATCTCGATCTCGACGGGCGGCATCGCCTGCGGGCGGACGATCCCGAAGGATCGGATGGTGAGATCGAGCACTTCGCCCGAGACCGGATCTACCGCGATCGCCTCGGTGAGTACCCAGCCCAACGCCATGTGCACTGCGCCGGTCGCGTAGGACCGCAGCACGACTTCGTCGAGGGGATCGCCGGCATCCACGCGCACTCGCACGCCGGTGATGCGCCCGGTCGTGGCATCGATCTCGACCCGCGCGCCCGCGAGCGCACCAGTGGCGGTTGCCGCCACGGTGTCGAGGAGGACGTGCGCGGCGCGCGCGTCGTCCTCGACCAGAGCCGCGCGATCCCAGCCCGCTGCGTCGAGTGCACCTTCGACCAACACCGTCTGCTCGGCGAGCCCGACCGCACGGAGCGCGGTGGAGACCGGAGGTCCGGCCACGGTCGCCGCCGTCCACGAGACGTCGAGTTCGACGGCATACGGAGTGGCGAACACGGGCAGCGAAGCGGCGGCGACCCCCCTGACCTCGATCCGACCGTCGTGGGCGACTGCCGACCCCGCGATCGGCGGCCGCTTGGGTCCGAGGCGCACGACATCCTCGCGAGCGAAAACCACGCGGACCGGGCGGGCGAGCGCGGCGGCGAGTTCCGCGGCCGCAGCCGCGGCGATCGACGCGACCTTGCCCCCGAACGCACCACCGTTCGCGAGTGGACCGGCCGGCGTCCCATCCGGGACGCACCAACTCGCGTCGGGCTCGAGGTAAGCCGGCTCCACCCACGAGGTGGCGAGCCGGACTCCACCCGCCGGGAGGTCGGGCAACGCGAAGGGCACGGTATCGGCCACAGTCGTGCGACGGCCCTGGGTCTTGCCGGCGAGACGGCGGGCCGCATCGAGGGTTTCGCCGAGCACCCACTCGGCCCCCGCTGCAGTGACGGTCTCGACCGTCGACCCGGGCGGACAGGGAACCGCGACCAACGCGTCGCGCGGCGCGGTGTCGTCCGCGAACCCGGCATCGCCCATCGGAACCGCGGTCCCCACCTGCTGCACCCCGGAAGACTCCAACCCCGCCCGCGCCTCCGCCGCCGCCCACAACCGCGACTTTTGGTCTCCAGGGTGGGGGTTACCCCCACGCTCAGACAAAAAGTCGGTGGCGGCGAAGATGGGTTGCCAGCCGGTGCAGCGGCACAAGTGGGCAGCGAGGCCGCGCTCGATGTCGGTGCGGGCCGTCTTGCCCTTCGCCTGGAGGGCGGCGAGTCGCACGATGATGCCCGGAGTGCAGAATCCGCACTGCGAACCGCCAGTGGCGACGAGGGCATCGGCCAGCGCGGCCGAGACGGCGGGATCGAGCCCGGCGAGGGTCGTCACCACCCGGCCCTGGACCCGCGCCGCCGGGGTCACACACGCGACGCGGGCGTCACCGTCGACGAGCACGGTGCAGCATCCACACTGACCCTGGGGCGCGCACCCGTCCTTCGCGGTGACGACACCCAGTCGCTCGCGTAGGACCGACAACAGGGTCTCGCCGTCGTCGATCGGGATCTCGACGGGTGTGCCGTCGAGGGTGAAACCGAGCTGGCTCAGCTGAACGACTGACCGCAGCCGCAGGTGCGCTCGGCGTTCGGGTTGCTGATGTGGAACCCGGAGCCCTGAAGACCGTCGCGGTAGTCCAGCTGACCCCCGCCGAGGTGACCCATCGACGCCGGAT
>JBDUBS010000602.1:0-1949 GCA_040003875.1 Acidimicrobiia bacterium
GTTCGCGGCCGCGACTCCGGCAGTGATCGCAATCAACGCGCCGACGGAGGTGCCGGCCGCGATAAGGCGGCTGCGGTTCATCCGTCCGCTGCGCCCTGAGGGGGATCCGTTGGGTGCCGTCATTGTGGAGCGACCTCCGTCGGGGTGGGGAGGGAGATGAAGGGGCCGACCGGACCGGCGTTGCGACATCTGGTTGGGGAGGGGGCTGATGCACGCGGTGCCGGCCGGTCGGCCCGGTCTCCATGCATTGTGCCCATCGAAGCTGTGATTCGTATGAGCAACCGGTGCGACTTTGCCGAGATTTGGCCGACTGGTTGCGGCCGGGAATGAGAACGTGTTCTCATTGGCGCGTGAGCGCTTCCGACCCCGTCGACGGGGCTTTGGCCCGGAGTCAGGCCGCGCGCCGGCGCCGGGTGATCGATGCCACCCTCGAACTTGCGGCGGGTGGGGGCTTCGACGGTGTGCAGATGCGTGACGTCGCGGCCGAGGCGGGAGTGGCGCTCGGAACCGTGTACCGCTATTTCGAGAGCAAGGAACGGCTGCTGCTCGAAGCGAACCTCGAACAGGTCGAGGCGTTACGGGTATTGCTCGCGGATCGACCGCCCACTGGCGACACCGCTGCCGATCGCGTGGTCGACGTGCTCCGGCGGGCGTCCCGCACCCAGACGCGCCGGCCGGAAGCCACCGCCGCGATGGTCCGTGCGCTCGGGTCGGCACGGCCGGAGGAGTCCGACGCTGTGGCGCGCGTCAGCGACGCGATGACCGGAATCATCACCCGGGCGATGCACGACGGTGAGCCGAGCGAACGTGACCGGGCGGTGGCGCGCGTGTTGAGCCAGGTCTGGTTGTCGTCGCTCGTGGGTTGGGTCGGCGGCGTCGACGGTGCCGACGTCGTCGCCGACGACCTCGAGCGTGCTGCGCGCATGCTCATCAGCTGAAGGAGAACCATGGAGTGCAACTTCGCGTCGATGTTCGAGGCGATCGTCGACCTCGTGCCGGACCGGACTGCGGTCGTGGTCGTCGGCGACGGGCGCAGCACCTACGAGGAGCTGGAGGCGCGGATCAATCCGATGGCGCATCACCTGGCCGGCGCCGGGGTCGGACCCGGTGACCACGTCGGGATCTACGCGTACAACGGCGTGGAGTGGGTCGAGGCGATGATGGCGCTCTACAAGCTGCGCGCCGTCCCGGTGAACATCAACTACCGGTACGTGGAGAACGAACTCAAGTACCTGTGTACGAATGCGGATCTCGTCGCCATCGTCGCCCAGCAGGAGTTCGCGCCGCGGATCGCGGCGATTCGCGCCGATCTTCCCAAGCTGGTGCACGTGGTGATCGCGGCCGACGGCAGCGGTGCGTCCACCGAAGGACTCGAGTTCACCGACTACGAGGCCGCGATTGCATCCGGGGCACCGGATCGCGATTTCGGTCCACGATCGGGTGACGATCTCCACGTCATCTACACCGGCGGCACCACCGGGCTGCCCAAGGGAGTGATGTGGCGCCAGGAGGACATCTTCTACGCGCTGTGCGGCGGCATCGACGCCTACTCGAACGAGAAGTTGACGCACCCCGGAGTACTGGCCGAGAAGGTGGCGGCGGGTGGTGGTCCGACGATCAACTTTCCCCTCGCGCCGATGATGCACGGCGCCGGCCAAGTGACGACGATCCGAAGCCTGATCCATGGCGACACCGTGGTGCTCAGCCCGCGGTTCGACGCCGAGCAGTCGTGGCGGGTGATCGAGGCAGAGAAGGTCAACGTCGTCGGGATCACGGGCGACGCGATGGCGCGCCCACTCGCCGACCGGCTCGAGGAGATCTTCGACGAGTTGGATCTGTCGTCGCTGTTCTCGATCGGGTCCAGTGCCGCGATCTTCAGCCAGTCGATCAAGGACCAGTTGATGGAACGGCTGCCCGACATCGTGGTCGTCGATTCCGTCGGTGCGACC
>JBDUBS010000446.1:0-1946 GCA_040003875.1 Acidimicrobiia bacterium
GCCCCGGAGCAGGAGCCGCACGCGCCCGTCGCCGAGGTCTCGCCGTCGGCCATCGACCTCGTGGCGGAAGCCGAGGTCGACGCCACCGCCGCGGAAGAACACACCGACGAGTCCGAGCCCGCGGACGCCGAGTCCATCTCCGACGACGCAGCCGCCGACGACGAGTCCACCGTTGCGCCGGAGCCCGCGGCGCTCCACACCCCGCTCGTTGCGAGCGCGTCGGTGATCGCGCCCGGCCGCGACAGCGAAGCGGGGCCCGAGTCGAACGCGCCGGCGCGCCCATCGGCGGGCGGACGCAGCCTTCGTTCCCCTCGACGCGCCGATCCACCTGGATCCACCAATCCGTCCGACAGCGGCGAGGCCCGCCCTCCAGCCCCGGTGGCGCCGGAACCGGTGCCGATCGTCGCCGAGTCCGTCGCGGGTGGTGCCCCGACCGAAATCGCGCCCACCGACGACGCGCCGGCTTTGCCTCCGGTTCCTCCGATTCCTCCGACGTCCGCAGTCGGCGTGCCGTTGCGACTGATCGCCGACGCCCCCACCGTCGCATCGCCCGCCGGCAACAGCGCGGGCTCCAACACCAGTGCCATCGCCGACCCGCACCGCACGCTGAGCACCACAACCGCGGGCACGGTTCCCGACGCAACCGGACCCCGGGTCACCGGTGCGAGCCCCGTGCCGGTAAAGCGATACCGGCCCGGTTCGCCGCCGGCCAGTCCCCACGCCGGTCCACGCGCGCTGTCGGCGGCACCCACCGAAGTCATCGGCACCGTCGTGGCGCCCTGGTACCGCCGGGTTACCGCCTGGCTCGCGATCGTGGGCGTCGGTGTGATCGCGGCGCTCGTCATCGTCCTCGCCACGATGAACTCGGACGACAGTGCGACCAACCGGATCGGTGGCCGCCCGCCGGCCGCCGCACCCCAGGGCCACAAGGTGATCGACGGCGACGGTTTCGGTATCGCCGCGCCGACCGGCTGGATCGTGGCCACCGATCCCGGCAACACCTTCCCCCAGCTCCGGCGGACCAACTGGGCGACCCCGCTCACCGCCACCGATACCGGGACCGGTGAAGCCGTCCTCGTCGTCCAACTCCGGAGCCTCGCCCACCAACCGCAGGTGGACCCGGAGCTGTTCTGGACCGATCAGGTGAAGGACGCCGGTCAACGCGACGCCGTCTCCCCCGGGCCGCCGCTCAGCGTCCACGGGTTCCGGGCCAACGAGATCACCACGTCGGGACCGTCGGGCAAGCCTCTGGTCGCGGCGTCGATCGACACCGGCGACCGGACCTTCCTGGTCGCGGTGACCGGAGCCACCGCCGCCGACGCCCAGACCGAGTTCGACCGCCTCATCCAGACCTTCGACGCTCGCTGACCAACATCCTGAGCGCTTGTCACTTTGGACGCGCCGAGCGTCCTCTCGCTGACAAGCACTGCGATGGCGGAACCCGCTCAACCGTTGCGCCCGCATGGTTCGGCTCGGATGCGGGAACCGAAAGTGTCGTCACTACACTTTCCGGACCCTTCTCGGGGACCTCGGGGGACGAAGGAGCGAGTCGTGTCGATCGTTGAGAACGCACCAACCAAGCACAAGCAACTGCTGGCCTGGGTCGAGGAGATGGCAGAACTGCTCCAGCCCGACGCGGTGCACTGGTTCGACGGTTCCGACGCCGAGACCGACACGCTCTGCCAGGGTCTGGTCGACGCCGGCACCTTCGTTCCGCTCGACCCGGCCAAGCGCCCCAACTCGTACTGGGCCGCGACCGACCCATCCGACGTCGCCCGGGTCGAGGACCGCACCTTCATCTGTTCTCCCACCGAAGACGGTGCCGGTCCGACCAACAACTGGAAGGACCCGACCGAGATGCGCGGCATCCTCGACGGGTTGTTCGCCGGCGCGATGAAGGGCCGCACGATGTACGTCGTGCCGTTCAGCATGGGCCCGCTCGGCTC
>JBDUBS010000488.1:0-1946 GCA_040003875.1 Acidimicrobiia bacterium
CCCTCGGCGAACGGCGTTTTGGCCGTCCAGCCCAACTCAGACTCGGCCCGGTCAATCGTGGCTTTGCCGCGGGCAATGTCATCTGTCATTTCGGGAATTTCCAGGATGGCCAGCAATTGTCCCTGCCTCACGCGGTCGCCGGACGTCATCGCGCCCGAGGGCTACTCGCATCTCGCGTTCGTCGCGGCACCACGCGGTCCGTACGTCCGTTTCGTCAAGCCCGCGATCGACCGCTCGGTCGGTGTCGTGCTGCTCGTCGGCGCTCTGCCCGTGTTCGGCGTCGTGGCCCTCGCGGTCCGGAGCAAGATCGGGTCGCCGGTCCTGTTCCGTCAGGCCCGGTGCGGCCGCAACGGCGAACCGTTCGACGTGCTGAAGTTCCGCACGATGCGCGCCGACCGGCGGATGGACCGCCGTCACGTCAGCCAGGATCGGCGGGTCACCCACAAGAGCGACGAGGATCCCCGCCACACCGACCTCGGTCGCCGGCTCCGGAACTGGAGCCTCGACGAACTGCCCCAGCTCTGGAACGTCGTACGAGGCGAGATGAGCCTGGTCGGACCGCGACCGGAACTCGTCGAGATCGTCAACCGCTACGAACCGTGGCAGCACCAGCGCCACCTCGTTCGGCCCGGGCTCACCGGCTTGTGGCAGATCTCCCGACGCGGCGAGGGCCTCATGCACCTCTACACCGACATCGACCTCGAGTACATCGCCACCGTGAGTCTGCGCACCGACCTCCGCATCCTGATGCGGACGATCCCGGCCGCGCTCAGCCGCTCCGGGAGCTGAGCGGCGGCGTCGTCGCGATCAGGGCATACTCCTGCGGCCCGAACAGGACCTGGTTCAGGCGCTCGATCGCCACGTTGATCTCGCTCACCCACGCCGGACCCGACGGTCCCGGGTCGATCAACGGCATCTGGTAGTCCTCGGCCGGCGACGAGAACTGCAGTTCCACGTCTCGGAAGCCGGCCCGCTCCGCCAAGAAGGTCAAGAGCGACGGGTGGAGTGGCCACACGTGGGTCGGATCGAGGATGTACGAGTTCCCCAGGACGATCAGCGACATCGGGTTCGGGGTCTCGGCGATGAAGATGCCGCCGGGCCGGAGCCGGGTCGCCGCCAGTTCGAACAACTCGACGAGCACGGGAAGCGGCAGGTGCTCGGCCACGTGCACCGAGATCACCGACCCGAGCGAATGGGTCGGGAGCGAACGGAGGTAGGCGAGCCCGTCGCCGAGGTGGACGGCGCGACCGTGTCCGACCGCCTCCTCGACCATGCCCGGATCCGGGTCGACGCCGCGCGCGTCGATGCCGCGCGTCGCGAGCACTTCGACGAGTTCGCCGCGCCCGCAACCGAAATCGAGCACGGGCTGGTGGTCCGCCAAGCGCGCTCCGTAGCGCTCCGCCAAGGTCGCGAGCACGGTGTCCGAGTCGCCACGGAACCGTCGTTCGAAGCCGACGTAGTCGAATCCGGAACTCGGCGGCGTCGACGGCGCGCCCGATTCCGGCTCGGCGTCGGGCGCCGGCGTCCCGTGCGGTGCCAGACCGGAGCGGCGGGCTTGGCGGTCGAGCGCGTTGACCTGTTCGCGCAACTCGGCGAACCGTTCGGCGACACCGGGGAGTCCGGCCGCGGGCGCGATGGCCTGACCGAGCTGGTCGAGGGTGGCCCGGAACGCCGTGAGTTCGGCCTTCATGAGTTCGACGTTGGTCTCGAGGGCGTCGAGCCGGTGGGCGGCCGCGCCGGCCCCGAACCCGTCGACGCCGTCGAGCGCCTGCTGGAGCGCGGCGTGGTCGGCGCGCATGAGCTCGACGGTCGTCGCGAGATGGTCGTACTCCGACCGCATGGTCTGGCGGAGCCGACCGGCAACCAGTGTCGCGAGTCGGTCGAGGGCCGGCTCGGCGACCGGGCGGGCGGCCTCGCGCACTCGGAGACGCAGCAGCGCCCGCCGA
>JBDUBS010000062.1:0-1943 GCA_040003875.1 Acidimicrobiia bacterium
GCTGTCCCGGCTGGTCGACGGCCTCATGGCGCTCGCACGGGCCGAGCGCGGCACGGCGCCGGCCGAGGCCCTCGCGCTCGCCGCGATCGTTTCGGGCCGGTTGGACGCGTGGTCGGCGTTCGCGGACGAGCATGCGGTGCGTTTGGCGGCCGACCTGGACCAGACCTTGACGGTTCGGGTCGCGCCCGGCAGCGTCGAACAGGCGTTGGACAATCTGATTGCCAACGCGATCGACGTCTCGCCGCGTGACGGCGCAATCGTCGTCGACGCACGACTGCGCAGCGGGTTCGTCGAGGTGCGGGTCACCGACGACGGACCGGGGATGACCGACGAGCAACGGGCACGGGCACTCGACCGGTTCTGGCGCGCATCCGCAGGCGGCGGTGGGTCCGGACTCGGCCTCGCGATCGTTCGCCAACTCATCGAGGCCGACGGTGGCACCGTCGGCCTCGAGGCGGCGAGCGGCGGCGGCTTGTGTGTCGTGTTGCGGCTCCGGGCCGCGGAGCGTGAGGCGCGGGGTCGTGATCGCGATCCGGTATCCGAACCGGCCTGAACGGTCAGGTGGTCGCCGAACTCCCGGCCGCGCCCGGATGGCCGACGCGCGCGCGGTCGGCCAGGTCCGCCAAGGTCTGGGTCTGGAGGTACCGGCCCATCTCGTCGGAGACCGCGACCCAGACCTCCTGCAGGACACAGTGGCCCTCACAGTGGTCGTGTTCGTCGGGCAGGGTGGTCAGTGGACCGTCGACCGCGGCGAGGATCTCGGCGAGCGAGATCTCCCCTGCAGGGCGGGCCAGGACGTACCCGCCACCGACGCCGCGCTTCGAGTGGACCAGCCCCGCACCCTTGACGGCCAACAGGATCTGCTCGAGGTACGGCTGGGGGAGTGTGGTGCGTTCGGCGATCTCCTTGACCGACGTGGGCCGGTTCGACTCGTGCAGTGCCAGGGAGAGCAACGCACGGGCGGCGTAGTCACCGCGGGTCGAGACCTTCACCCGTGCATGCTCGCACAACCGCGGTCCGGCGATGCGTTCGCTACGGTGCGACCGTGACTGCCGTCGAGCCCCTGCGCCCGGACTACGGCGGAAAATCGCTCGAACGGGTCGTGCCGGCGCTCGTCGGCCGCGGGGAACGCGACTGGTTGCCCGGACCCGCGCGGGACGCGAGCCAGGTGGTGCTCCTCGTGCTCGACGGTCTCGGGTGGGAGCTGCTCGAGACCCACCGCGGCGAGTTGACCGAACTGGCGCAGTTCGAAGGTGGGGCCATCACGACCGTCGCCCCCTCGGCGACCGCGGCCGCGCTCACGTCGATCACCACCGGCCTCGCGCCCATTCAACACGGCGTCCTCGGCTACCGCATGCGCGTCGACGGTTCGGTCCTCAACGTGCTGCGCTGGACCGTCGACCAGGGACGTGCTCCCGACGCGTTCGACGTCCAGCGTCATCAGCCGTTCCTCGGTCGCACCGTGCCGGTGGTGACCCGGACCGAGTTCCGAACGTCGGGATTCACCGCCGCGCACCTCCGTGATGCCCCGTTTTTCGGTTGGAGTTCGGTGGCGATGATCGTCGAACGGTGTCGCATGCTCGTGGCCGAGGGTCATCCGCTCACGTACGCGTACTACCCGGGCGTCGACACCGTCGCCCACGAGTTCGGCCTCGCGCCGCCCTACCTCTCCGCCGAGTTGCGCTTCGTCGACCGCCTCGTGGGTGTGTTGCGTGACGCGCTCCCACCCGAGGTCGCGATCCTCATCACCGCCGATCACGGCCAAGTGGAGGTGGCCGACCGCTGGTACGAACTCACGCCGCTCCAGAGCCTGATGGCGGGCGCATCGGGGGAGGGTCGGTTCCGCTGGGTCGAGGCGCGGCGGGGTGCTCGCGACGAGCTGCTCGCCGCCGCCCGCGAGACTTTCGGCCACCTCGCGTGGATCATGTCCCGGGAGGAGGTAC
>JBDUBS010000158.1:0-1935 GCA_040003875.1 Acidimicrobiia bacterium
ACTGGGGCACGGGTGGCCGCAGTTCGTTGCCGGCACCCGACTGAGCCGATCGGAGTCCTGCGATGACGAGCAGCGAGCCCGCGTCACCACCGCCCGAGTTTCGGCCGGTCGCGGCGGACGAGGGTCGTCACGCCCCGGGCGCCGAGGAGTTGTGGGGCGAGTCGTGGTACCTCGATTGGTCCGCGTCCGACTGCAGCTACGGCGGCTACGTCCGCCTCGGCCTGTACCCCAACCTCGGCAAGGCGTGGTGGTGGATCGCGCTGGTCGGCGCCGACCGTCCGCTGGTGTTGACGGTCGAACACGACATGCCGTGTCCCGCCGGTGACGCCGCGCTCGATGTCGCCGTCGACGGTACCGAATACGCGATCTCATGGCCGAAGCCGTTCGCGGAGTTCCGGGTCACGAGCGCCGCGACGGGTGTCGTCATGCCAGACCCGGCGCAAGCCTTCCACGGTATCGAAGGCGAACGGGTGCCGGTCACGCTCGACCTCACCTGGTCGTCGCGTGCGGACGTGTTCCCGTACGCGATGACCACGCGCTACGAACTCTCGTCGTGGGTCACCGGCACCGTGACCATCGGCGACGAGACGATCACGGTCGACTGCGGCGGACAGCGCGACCACTCGTGGGGCGTGCGCGACTGGTGGCTGTTCCCGTGGAACTGGACCGCGGGGGCGTTCGCCGACGGCACCTTCGTTCACGCGGCCCGTTCGATCATCCCGGACCTCGACGTGTTCGCCACGGGGTACACCGTTGACGCGGCCGGCGCGCTCACCCCCGCGGGCGTGGTGGAGAACGCGGTCGACATCGACGCCGAGAAGCTCCCGACCGCGGCGCGCCAGCAGATCGGTGACGTCGTGTTCACCACCGAACCCGTCGGCCACGCGCCGATACTGCTCGTCGCGCCCGATGGACGCGAGACGCGCTTTCCGCGCGCGATGTGTCGCTACACGACCGTCGACGGCGTCGTGGGCACTGGTTGGACCGAATACAACTGGCCGCCGAACTTCCCCGCCGGAACCTGAACGCGGCCACCCTGACGCGGCGACCCTGAGCGGCCCGGGCGCGCGCTCGGGTCCCGCGACCTATTGACCGAGCGTGGCCGAATCGTCACGATCAGCGGTCTTATGCGTGCCAGGGGGGCGGCGTTCGCGGTTCCGGCCATGGTCGGAGGCCTATGGGTGCAGGCGCAACGCGCTGCCCACGGGCCCCTTCCGCAGTTCGACGATCAGGACCTCACGGGGTACTACGGCGGTGCCCGGGGCCGCCATGGCCGGGGTTCGGTCCCACGCGTCGCGGTGGTGGGCGACAGTACGTTCACCGGGCCGGGACTCGAGTCCGCCCGCGACATCTTCGTGGCCCAGGCCGCCGCACGCCTGCGCGACCGCGTGCATCTCACTCGGTTCGCGGTCGGCGGGTCCCGCATCGCGGACGTCCTGATGCACCAACTCCCCGCGATTCTCGACGCCCGTCCGCACATCGCGGTCCTGTCGATCGGGGCCAACGACGCGATCCATTCCACGCCCCTCGTGCAGTTCGAACGGGACTTCCGGTCGGTCGTCGGGGCGCTCGACCGGGCCGGGATCGAGACCATCGTCTGTGGGTTGATCGACCTGTCGGTCGTGCCCCGGATCCCCACTGCCCTGAAACCGATGCTCAGCCTGCGTGGCGCCGCCTACGAGCGCCGCAAGCGTCGAGCCACCCACCAAGCCGCGCGCGCGGCCTACGTCGGCGCAGGCCGACCAGTCAACGAGATGTTCCGCGCGCGCGGCGAGGAGTTCTTCACCACCGACCGGTTCCATCCGAACGGCGCAGGCCACCGGTGTCTCGCCGACGGTCTGACCCCGCACCTCGCCGCCGCGGTCCGCCGCGCCGGGGAGCGGCCCGACGGCGCGAAGCTGACGGGATGGCTGACACCGTTCTCTACGAATGCAC
>JBDUBS010000539.1:0-6397 GCA_040003875.1 Acidimicrobiia bacterium
GAACCACTACCCACTCGGCAGCCTGGCTGCGGCCAAGGGCGGCTCCGATGCACCGGGGACCTTCGATTCGCAGTTCTTCGTGGTCACGGGCTCCAAGGGTTCGACGCTCCCGAACGACTACGCGCGGTTCGGGACCGTCATCAAGGGACTCGACGTCGCCCGGAAGATCGAAGGATTGCCGATCGTCGGCGGCGCCGCTGACGGCAAGCCGGTAACCAAGATCACGATCACGAGCATTCGCATCTCGAAGGTCGATACGTCCTCACTGAAGACCACCACGACCACGACCACGACCACGACCACGAAGCCGTAACGCCGGCCCGGGTTCGAGCGGCTACGGAAGGTTCAGCCCGGTCGACCCCGCCGAGTGTGCGACCGGCCCGTCGTCGCCGTACACCGTGACGTTTCCCGCTCCGGCCACCGACCAGGCCGCGCCGGGCTCGCGGACGAGCGCGGTCTCGGTGTCGATCCCGACGAGCGTCGCGTCCTTCGGCCGCAACTCGATGGAGCGGGCGAGCATGTGCTCGGCGGCGGTGCCGTGATACGGGAACACGGCGAGGCCCTCCACGAAACCGAGCCCCACGGTGTACGCGCCACCGCGCGGGTCCACCATCGGGTCGCACAGCACGGTGGCGCCTGCACCCGACGCCGCGATGACCGCGCCGTTCCGGTACGTCCTGAGCATCGCCTCGTAGATCGCGGAGCCCTTGAGCACCGAACGCAGGTGCATGGGCGAACCGTCGGCGAGGTAGACGAACTTGGCCTGGCCGACCGCGGCCACGTGATCGGGGTCCTCGGCATCGCGACGGTTCAGGACCGAGAGCGTGGTGGCCGTCACTCCGAAGTTCGCGCAGTGGGCGCGGGCGAGCTCGCCGACCCGGTCCGGGTGCTCGTAGGACGCAGCCGTCGGCAAGACGAGGATCTCGCTGGCACCGCTGATCTCGATGAGGCGACGGTCCAGGGTCTGGTGGTGCTCGCCCCATTCACCACCGCCGATGAGCGCAAGGGTTCCGTTGGCAGAGGTTCGGCTCGACATCGGGGCGACACTAACGCTGGCCTCCCTTGGCGAAACGGACCTAACGGTCGGTAACCTTCCCGCTTTCTCAACGGGGAGCACACAGGTGATCAAGCGCGTCGGAATCGTCGGTTCAGGGATCATGGGCAGCGGCATCGCGGAAGTCGCAGGAAAGGCCGGTTGCGAAGTCGTCCTCCGCAGCCGCTCCCAGAACACCGCTGACGCGATGATGGCCGGACTCGAGAAGTCGCTCGCGAAGCAGGTGGAACGAGGCAAGCTCGAAGACGGTGAACGGACCGCAGTGCTCGGTCGGGTCACCGCGGTCACCGACCTCGGTGGGCTCGTCGAATGCGACCTCGTCATCGAGTCGATCCTCGAGGACCTCCCCACCAAGAAGCACCTGTTCAGCGAACTGGACCGCATCGTCAAGGACGGCGCGATCCTCGCCACGAACACGTCGACCCTGCCGGTGATCGAGATGGCGATGGAGACCGGCCGGCCCGAGTTGGTCTGCGGTATCCACTTCTTCAACCCGGCACCGATGATGCCGCTCGTCGAGTTGGTGCGCGCCATCACCACCAGCGACGAGACCCTGACCACCGCGCGTGCGTTCGCCGAGGAGTGCGGCAAGAACCCGGTCGAGGTGAAGGACCAGGCGGGCTTCATCGTCAACGCGTTGCTGTTCCCGTACCTCAACAATGCGGTGAAGCTGCTCGACGCCGGCGTCGCCACCCGCGAGGACATCGACGCGGCCATGCAGGGCGGCTGCAACTTCCCGATGGGTCCGCTCGCGTTGCTCGACCTCGTGGGCCTCGATACCAGCCTCTCGATCCTCGAGGCGCTGTACGTCGAGTTCAAGGACCCGAACTACGCACCGGCACCGCTGCTGCGCCGCATGGTCAGCGCCGAACGCTACGGCCGCAAGTCCAAACTCGGCTTCTACGACTACGCCAAGAAGTAAGTCATGAAGCCAGATCGACCGTGGATGATTCGCACGTACTCGGGGCACTCCTCGGCTCGCGCGTCCAACGAGTTGTACCGGTCGAATCTGGCCAAGGGGCAGACGGGCCTGTCGGTCGCGTTCGATCTGCCCACCCAGACGGGCTACGACCCGGATGACGTCCTCGCCCACGGTGAGGTCGGCAAGGTCGGCGTCCCCGTCCCGCACCTCGGCGAAATGCGCACGCTGTTCGACGGCATCCCGCTCGGCGAGATGAACACGTCGATGACCATCAACGCCACCGCGATGTGGTTGATCGCGATGTACGTCGCCCTCGCCGACGAGCAGGGCGTGGACCGCGCACAGCTTTCGGGCACCAGCCAGAACGACATCGTGAAGGAGTACCTCTCACGGGGCACGTTCATCTTCGGTCCGGGCCCGAGCCGGCGCCTGACCGTCGATCTCATCACCTACACCGTGCGCGAGATCCCCAAGTGGAACCCGATCAATGTGTGTCCGTACCACCTGCAGGAAGCGGGTGCGACCCCCGTCCAGGAGCTGGCGTACGGGCTCGCCACCGCGATCGGCGTACTCGACGCGGTGCGCGAGTCGGGCCAGGTCAGCGAGGCCGAGTTCCCCGAGGTCGTCGGACGCATCTCGTTCTTCATCGACGTCACCACGCGGTTCGTCGAGGAGATGTGCAAGATGCGCGCGTTCACCCAGATGTGGGACCGCATCTGTCTCGAGCGCTACGGCGTGACCGACGAGAAACTGCGCCGGTTCCGGTACGGCGTGCAGGTGAACTCGCTCGGCCTCACCGAGGCCCAACCTGAGAACAACGTGCAGCGCATCGTGCTGGAGATGCTCGGCGTCACGCTGTCACGCGACGCTCGGGCGCGCGCCATCCAGCTGCCGTGTTGGAACGAGGCGCTCGGACTCCCCCGACCGTGGGACCAGCAGTGGTCGTTGCGGATGCAGCAGGTCCTCGCCTACGAGTCCGACCTGCTCGAGTACGAAGACCTCTTCGAAGGTTCGCTCGTCGTGGAACGCAAGGTCTCCGAACTCGTCGAGGCTGCGACCGCCGAACTCGACTGGGTACTCGACGGCGGGGGCGCGTTCGCCATGATCGACGACGTCAAGGCCCGGCTCGTGCAAGCGAACGCAGAGCGCGTGCGCGCTATCGAGGCCGGCACACGCAAGGTCGTCGGCGTGAACTGCTTCACCGAGACCGAGCCGTCGCCGTTGGTCAGCGACGGAGCGAGCCACATTCTCGAACTCGATCCCGAGGCCGAGCGCGAGCAGATCGCGGCGCTGGCCGAGTGGCGCGCGGCGCGTGACGACAGCGCGGTGACCGCCGCGCTCGACCACCTCCGGGCCGTCGCCACCACCGACGAGAATCTCATGGAAGCGACGATCGCGTTCGCCCGGGCCGGCGGTACCGTCGGCGAGTGGGCGGGCGCGCTGCGCGACGTGTTCGGCGAGTACCGCGCACCGACCGGTGTGTCCGGTGTGGCCGCGTCCGTCGGTGAGGGCATGCTCGCGGTTCGGGCCCGGGTGCAGCAGCTGGCGACCGAGCTCGGTGGTCCGTTGCGCATCCTCGTCGGCAAGCCCGGCCTCGACGGACACTCCAACGGTGCCGAGCAGATCGCGGTGGCCGCGCGCGACGTCGGGATGGAAGTCGTGTACCAGGGCATCCGCCTGACCCCCGAACAGATCGCCGCCGCCGCGAGTGACGAGGACGTCGATGTCGTCGGGCTCTCGATCCTCTCCGGCTCTCATCTCCAACTGGTTCCCGAGACCCTGCGACTGCTGTCGGCCGGTGGCGTGGATGCACCCGTCGTGGTCGGTGGAATCATCCCGGCCGCCGATGCCCGGGCCCTCGAGGCGGCCGGAATCGCCCGGATCTACACCCCCAAGGACTACGAACTCGCCGGCATCATGGGCGATCTCGCGGAGTTGGGCGCCGATTATCGGCGGAATCGAACAAAAGCCCTCCACTAGCGGTCCCGGCGGGCCGATGGAAGTGGCGTGAAGGATCGGTATCTCGTCGGCTCACTCGCGTCCGGATTCGCCGCGCTCACGGTCGGCGTCCTCACCAGCGCGATGAGCGCGGATCGCCTCGGCGTGGTTGCCGGAATTCTCGGCTTCGGTGCTGCGATCTGCGCAGCAGGCGTCTCCGGTCGCCACCACCACTCGGACTCGGAACTCGCGGCGCGCACCGAGGAGTGCGAAGCTCTGCGACAGGAGTTGGACTCCCTCAATGCCATCTTCCACGAGCCTGCCGACTCCGTTCCGGATTCACTCGCCTTCGCACCGCCGCTCGACCACGCGTCAGGGGTCGACGCAGGATCTGGCCTGCTCGATCAACAGTTCTTCCGCGTCCTCGTGCAACAGCGCGTCGCGGCCGCGCGTCGCCACCTCCAGCCGCTCGCCGTGGTGATGTTCGAGGTCGACGGGCTCGACCGCGTCGATCTCCGGTCCTGCGACGACGCCCTTGGCTCGCTCGGGTCGATCGTCGTCCGTACCCTTCGGGAATCCGATGCTGCGTGCCGCGTCGGTGCCACGATGGCCGCGGCCATCCTCGAGGACACTGCCGAGGCCGGCGCGGTGTGGGCTGCGGAACGCATCCGCGGCATCCTCCACCAGTCCGACCCGAAGCTGGACTTCACGATCTCGGCCGGGGTCGCCTGCTATCCCACCCACGCACTCAGCGCGACCGAGTTGATCGACCGGGCCGGCTCCGCGCTCGACGCCGCCCGCGCCCACGGCCGCGACCGGCTCGAGATCGCAACCAGCGACGAGGCAGCCCGCCCGCTCGAATGACCTGCCCACCGGCCGTTCTGGGGATAACCGCGCCCGGTCTGGGGACAACCCGCGGAGCACTCCGATCCGCAATCCGGCCCAGAAACTGGGAGGTGACGGAGCGTGGCAGGCGTGCCCGTCGCGACCGTCGTCCACAGCCTTCTCCCCATAGATCGCGCCGATATCCCCACCGTTGTCCACAGGCAGTCGTGGCAATCGCGGGTCGGCTGCCACACACTGCGATGTCGTAGCCGTCCCGAGGAGACGTTGGGGCCCGCACCCACTGCGGTTCTCTACGCCGACGCTCCTCGGGACGGCTCGCGCGCCGTGCCGTCGGCCACGCGACTCGGTGCCTCGTCCGAGGCGTTGTCCACCGCCGCGAGTACTGCGTCGGTGTCGGCACCGAGGGGCCGTCCGGCAAACCGCACCTCCCCCGGAGTGCGGGAGAAACGCGCGATGAGTCCTGGCATCACGACGCCGTCGACCTCGATGAGCGAGTCGCGCGCTTGCACGTGAGGGTCGGCGGCGACCTCGGCGATCGAGTACACCGGCGCGATGGCGGCCTCCGCCCGCTCGAACTCTGCGATCACCTCGTGCGAGGGACGCGCGCCAACCCACGCCCGCACGATGTCGTCGAGCTCGACGCGGTGCGCGACGCGATCCTCGAACGTCACGAAGCGCCGATCGTGGTCCACGCCCAGCAGGGCCATCAACCTCGCGGCCACCGACTCGGCCGACGCGGACACTGCGATCCACCGACCATCCGCGCATTGGTACGTGCCGCGCGGGACCGAATAGGGAATCCCACTACCGAGGCGTGGCTGTTCGTAACCGAGATGAGCCGACGCGCTGTGGAGCGGCCCCATCAGCGAAAGCATCGTGTCGAGGAGGTTGACGTCGACCACTTGTCCCTCACCGGTCCGGTCGCGGTGGCGGAGGGCGGCGAGCACGGCGAACGCCCCGACGATCGCGGTCACCTCGTCCGTGAGCGCGATCGGCGGCGGCAACGGTGCGCCGTCGGGCTCGCCGTTGATGGAGGCGAAGCCGCTCATGGCCTCGGCCATGGTCGCGAATCCGGGGCGGGCGGCATACGGACCCGTCTGGCCGAACCCGGTCACCCGCAACACCACGAGCCCAGGATTCCAACCCAACAGATCGTCCGGGTCGAGGTCGAGTCGTTCGAGGGTTCCGGGCCGCAGGTTCTCGACCAAGACGTCGGCGTCGGCGAGCAGACGGAGCATGCGCCCCCGGCCGGCCGGTGTCTTGAGATCGATCACCACCGCGCGCGTGCCGCGCGCCACCAGCTTCCACATGTACGAATCGCCGTCGACAGGATCGACCCAACCCATCCGGCGCGTCCCGTCACCACCCGGTGGTTCGATCTTGATCACATCGGCGCCGTAGTCCGCGAGGTACCGCGCCGCACCCGGCCCGGCGATCACCGTCGCCATGTCGACGACTCGGATTCCTTCGAGCGCTTGCATGCAACCACTATGGCTCACGACCTGATGGCTCGTTCGCTCGCGACCTGATGGCTCGTTCGCTCGCACTCCTGAATGTCATGCCTTGCGTGGGGTTCACGACCTGATGGCTCACTGGTCCACCCTTGGTGTGCTGGTGGCTGTGAGGCTGCCGGTGCA